>JAUNWT010000122.1 GCA_030540195.1 Bacillota bacterium
ACAGCTGTTACACCGGCAGATTTTGAGTCTGCTGCGTCTACCAATTTCGCCATTCGGGCTTAATGCCTTATTATTATAACAAGTCCTTTTGAATAAAACAAGAAAAAGATTATTGTTTGACATCAAAATAGGCTCTCGCTATAATGTTTAAGATAAAAAAGGGGGACTATTATGCAAAAAATATGGATTTGCGGGGCCAAAGGACAAATTGGGCGCGCGATTAATGAAGTCATCGATAAATTAGAATATAAAATTCTTGATACCGATATCGATGATTTAGATATTACCGACACAGATGAGGTCTTACGTTTTGGGGAAATGAATCGACCTGATGTTATTATTAACTGTGCGGGACTGACAGATCTTGAAAAATGTGAAAAGGATTTATCAAAAGCTTTTAAAACGAATGCCTTAGGGGCAAGAAATTTATCAATTGTGGCACGAAAATTAGAAGCAAAACTTGTTCATATTTCGACAGATGATGTTTTTGATGGAAAAAGTCAAAAACCCTATACTGAATTTGATGAAACACATCCTAAAACAGCTTATGGGAAAAGTAAGCTTGCAGGGGAACGTTATGTCAAAGAATTTACGTATAAACATTTTATTATTCGTAGTACATGGGTCTATGGTTTAGGAAATAATTTTATTAATCAAGTATTAGAAAAAGTAGATCAAGGGGAAGACTTAAGTATTGCAAGTGATCAATTTGGTTCACCAACCAGTGCTAAAGAATTAGCACGTTTTATTATTCATTTAATTCATACAAATGAATATGGAACTTATCATGCAACGAATAAAGGGGTTTGTAGCCGCTTTGAATTTGCAAGTGAAATATTAAGACTGACAGGAAAACAAGTAAATATGAAACCTGTAGTCACGACAATGTCAGATTTTTCAAGGGAAAGACCAGCATTTGCTGTCCTAGATAATTTTATTATGTCAATGACACCTGTTTATGATTTTCCAAGTTGGAAGGAGTCTTTAAAAGAATATATAGAAGAAAGGGGACTCCTCAATGAAAAATAAAAAGAAGTTAGGTTTAACAACGATGATTTTTATAGCCTTGATTTTAGGGGCAATTACAGGAATCATCATCAATTATTGTATTCCAAGTAATAAAGTCGTTGATGACTTTATTGTTGGTGGCGCTTTTTATGTCATTGGACAAGGCTTTATACGTTTAATGCGTATGCTTGTTGTACCACTTGTTTTCTGTTCTATTGTTTGTGGAAGCATGGCAGTCGGGGATACTAAAAAACTTGGTGCAGTAGGTTTAAAAACCATGTTGTTTTATTTATGTACGACAGCATTAGCGGTTGTCGTGGCTTTATGTGTGGCGAATTTGATTAATCCAGGAATAGGCTTAGATATGTCAGCTATCAAAGTAACTTCCAAGGTGACGGAATCCACTCAAGCAACAAGTGTAACAGAAACACTTTTAAATATTATTCCAACGAATATTTTTGAATCACTTGCCAATGGAACGATGCTTCAAATTATTTTGTTTGCACTTATTTTAGGAGTGATTCTTGCAAATATGTCAGATCGTGCGGATATCGTTAAAAACTTCTTTAGTCAATTTAATGATATTATGATGGAAATGACAATGGCGGTTATGAAACTTGCACCAATTGGGGTGTTCTGTTTGATTTCTAAAACTTTCGCAGAAATTGGTTTTGATGTCTTTATTCCATTATTAAAATATATGGCTTGTGTTCTACTTGCTTTAGGGGTTCAATGTTTTGGCGTTTATATGTCGATGTTGAAGATTTTCTCAGGCTTAAATCCGATTATCTTTATTAAAAACTTTTTCCCAGTGATGGCTTTTGCTTTTTCAACATCAACATCGAATGCAACAATTCCGATGAATATTGATACACTTGCTGAAAAAATGGGAGTTTCTAAAAAGATTTCATCTTTTACCATTCCATTAGGGGCAACGATCAATATGGATGGAACATCCATTATGCAAGGAGTTGCTGTTGTCTTTACAGCCCAAGCTTTTGGAATTCATTTATCAATGATGGATTATGCAACTGTTATTGGGACAGCCACACTTGCTTCCATTGGAACTGCAGGGGTGCCAAGCGTTGGTTTAATTACCCTTACCATGGTCTTTAACTCAGTTGGTTTACCAGTTGAAGGAATTGCCTTAATTATGGGTATTGACCGTATCTTAGACATGACAAGAACAGCCGTTAATATTACGGGAGATGCCGTATGTACAACCGTTGTAGCGTCTATGAATAAAGCGGTTGATCGAGATATTTATTATGGTCGAAAATAGAATGATCGAAAGGTCATTCTTTTTTTTACAAAATGTGTTATAATTACTTTCGACAAGAGTTAACGAAAGAAGGTGATAATGTGTCAAAAGTCAATGACTTAAAAAAAGAAAATAAAAAGAAAATCAGAGAATGTCTCTATGATGGAAAGATTTGGACGAAAAATGAATTGGCGTTACAAACAGGGCTTTCTTTAGCGTCAACAACCAATCTTATACAAGAATTAAGACAAAACAAAGAGATTGATTTTATTGGGGAAGCAAAGTCTACAGGAGGACGTAAATCAAAACAATATCAATTGAATAAGAATTATCAACATCTACTTAAGGTGATTTTAAAGAAAAATAAAGAAGATTATGAATTTATTTTTAGAAATGTAGATCTTTATAATCACGTTCTTTTTCAAAAGAATATTTCTTCTTTAAAAGGAACTCTATTTGAATTAAAAGATCATCTTTTAGAAATAATCGATAAAGATTCAAAAATTGCTTTAATTTGTTTATCTTTACCGGGAGTTTGTCATCAAGGATTTGTTGATCTTTGTGACTTTGAAGACTTTCAAAATAAAAATATTTTAGAAATTTTAAATAAAGAAATTCCTCAAAAAATCATTATTGAAAATGATGTCAATTGTGCCAGTATTGGCTTTAGTCACAGATATTCAAATTATCAAAACAGTGTGTTGATTTATCAACCGGCTGTAGATTATGTAGGTTGTGGTTTGATTATTGAAGGAAAACTCTATAATGGCTTTAGTCATTTTGCAGGAGAACTCAGATGTTTACCTTTTTACAATGAACAAAGTCAAGAAAAAATGCTTCAAGAAAATCCCCATGAACTTTTAGAAAAACAAATTGCGACCCTTTGTTGCGTTTTAAATCCGGAAGCGATTGGTGTTTGTAGTGATGTTTTAAAGGAAATAGAGATTCATTTACCAACAATTCCTAAAAGTCATCAACCTAAAATAATAAATATTGAAAATCTTTATGAAATGATCGAAGAAGGATTATTTCAAATAGGAAAGAAAAAGATAGGAGAAAATGAAAATGAGTAAAAGTTATATTGATTTGCATATGCATAGTTTATACAGCGATGATGGGGAGTTTACACCAACTCAGCTTGTAGAAATGTGTCATGAAGCAGGAGTAAAAATCATGGCGATTGCTGATCATAACTGGGTCAAAGCCATTGATGAAGCCAAAAAGAAAGCAGCAGAGTTCAAGATGGAATATATTCCGGCTATTGAAATTGATTGTACTTACAAAGGCATCAATCTTCATGTTTTAGGATATGGGATTGATTATACAAATCCTGCATTTAATCAATTAGGGGAAAATATTTTAAAACAAGAATTGAATTGTAGTTTGAAAAAATTAGAGCTTACGAATCAATTAGGTTTTGATTTAAAAAATGAACAATTAGATGCTTTAAGTAGTAATGGGGTTTATACAGGAGAAATGTTTGGAGAAGCTTTATTAAAAGATGAAAGATATTTAGATCATGAGCTTTTAAAACCTTATAGAGAAGGTGGAAACCGTAGTGACAATCCGTATGTTAATTTCTATTGGGATTATTATGCTCAGGGAAAACCTTGTTATACAGAAGTCGTTTTTCCTTCATTAGAAGAAATGATTCAATTAATTAATGATAATAATGGAATTGCAATATTAGCCCATCCAGGAAATAATTTAAAAGGAAAGTTTGAAATCTTTGATGAAATGGTAGAAAAAGGACTCCAAGGAGTGGAATGTTTTTCAAGCTATCATAGTCAAGAAACCAATGAATATTTCTATCAAAAAGCGAAAGAACTTAATTTATTATTTACTTGTGGAAGTGATTTTCATGGTAAAACGAAACCGGCGATTCATTTAGGAGAAAATGGTTGTGTTGATCCAGATGAAATAAAAGAATTATTAATCAAATATCAATTAATAAGAGGCTGTAACGAATAAATAGTTTTTAAAAACAGTTTCTATAACGCAAA
>JAUNWT010000025.1 GCA_030540195.1 Bacillota bacterium
TTGTTCTGGATATAAAGAAACACCTAACATGACTTTTTCCATAAAAAATCCTCCTATGAGGGGTATTATAACATGTATATACAACCCTTACAATCATTATTGTATCCGTTTACAAAACAAAAAAAGAGGATTTCTCCTCTTAGATAAAAGCATGATCAATTTCAATAACACAATGGTAATCATCATTTATTTGTTTAACTTGTGCACTGATCATATTTTTTAAAATTTGATGACTAATTTGATCATTTGCAGGAATTAATACATCAAAAATCAAATTTGTATGATTCTTTCCTGGAACCATGCGAAAATCATGAATTGAATAATTTTCATTAATATGCTGAACAATTTCTAAAACTTGTTGTTTTAAAGCTAATAACTGTGGATTATGAATATCTACCGGATCATAGTGAATGGTTGTATGAATATGATATTTTTCTTGGATTGCTCTTTCAATATCATCGATTTCTTCATGAATCTTCATAATATCTTCGCGGCTGTCTACTTCTACATGAAGTGTCATAAACATTCTTCCTGGACCATAATCGTGCATCATTAAATCATGAATTCCTAAAGGTTTATCATAAGACATAATAAAGTTTTCAATGCTGTCAATTAAAGCTTTATCCGGTGCAAGTCCTAGTAAAGGATTAATCGTATCTTTAAAAACATTGATTCCTGCAATAATGACAATAATTGAAACAATAGTCCCAATAATACCATCTACTGGTAAATCAGTAATTAAAGTAAGCAATAAAGCAACAAGTGTCGCAAATGTTGTAACAACATCATTTAAACTATCTTGTCCTGCTGCATTTAAAGATGAAGAATCTATTTTATTTCCTATTTGATGATTAAAATAATACATCCATAATTTAATAAAAATAGAAACCACTAAAATAATTACCGCTACAATTGAAAAAGTGACTTTTTCAGGAACAAATATTTTAACAACTGATTCTTTTAATGATTGAATCCCAACAATTAAAATCAAAAAAGCAATAATCATTCCTGCAATATATTCATAACGACCATGTCCATAAGGATGATCATTATCCGGATGTTTATTGGCAAGTTTAAAACCAAATAAGGAGGCAAGATTGCTTCCAACATCAGAGAGGTTGTTTAACCCATCCGCTTGAATCGCCACGGAATGAACAAAGATACCTATTGTTATTTTGAAAATAACTAAAATAATATTGCATATAATCGACAAAACGGAACATAACGTTCCATAAGCTTGTCGTACTCTTTGATTTTTATAATCATCATAATCATCTATAAATTTCTTAACAAGATAATTGATCATGATAAAACATCATAAACAAAAATATTTTGTTTATCTACCTTTATAAGTTCTACTTCTTCTAATTCTTTAAGATATTTATTTACTTTTTCTTGATCTACTTCTTTGTTTGCAAGTTTTGCAAGATTTGCTTGGATTTGTGGATTATCCACTTTAACATAAGCAAGACTTTCTGTTGTATAGACTGCTTTATTTTTCATTGTTTCTAATACAGAAACATAAGCAAGTTTTGTTTCTAAACGTAAATTTTTATAACGATCGAATAATGCCTTTGGCATATAAAATTCATCTTTTGATTTTTCAATAACTTCTTTTAAACTTTCTTTTGTATATAACTCCATAATTCTCTCTCCTTTTGTTTCTATATTATATCATATCTTGAAAAAAAGAACACATTCCCTTTAATCTTTAACTCTACCTGTAAATGTGGAAACATCTTCAAAACCAATTTCTTGATACTTTTTAGCAACGGTTAAACAGTTTTCCCCAACACGGTCACTGGTATGACTATCAGTTCCGATTGTTACAATACGCCCCCCTAAATCATAGTAGCGTTGAACTTGTTCAAAATTTGGAAAACCACATGTTTTTAAATCTTTATGCCCTGATGTATTAACTTCTATACCTTTTCCTTTTTTTATTAATGTTTTAAAGATTTCATCAATAATATCTTGGTATTTTGCATGATCCACTGTTTTATCTTGGTAAGGACCATAACGAACAATATAATCCAAATGTCCTAAAACATTAAAACAATCAAAAGCTTTCACACATTTTAATGTTTCTTCAAAGAATTCTCGATGGGCCTCTTCTTTGGTTTTTCCTTTAAAGAACTCACCATAATAAAATTCTGTATGATGGATAACATGAATCGAACCAATGACAAAATCAAAAGGATAACTTTGAATAAGCTTTTCTATTTCCTCTTGATGATCTAAATCTAAGCCCATTTCAATTCCCCATTTAATGGTAATTTGATCTTTAAATTCTTCTTTTAATGCTTGAATTGTTTGATAATAATTTTCAACATCTAATTCAAACGAATCAATAGGATAATCAAAATCACGATGATCTGTAAAACAGATTTCATCTAAATTCATTTTTATTGCTTGTAAGACATGTTCTCTAGGATTGGCTTCGCTATCTCCAGAAAAACGTGTATGCATGTGATAATCGATGACTCTCATATAATAACCTCCATTTTTGTCATTATAACAAAAAAGAGAAAATATTTCTATTTTCCCTTTTTACTAAATTATATTATAAATTAATCTAAATCAGCACCATTCGATTCGAAAGCCTTTTTAATCCATTGATATGATTTTTTAGGAATACGTTTCATATCTCTTAAATCTTTATTTGTTCTATTTACATAAACAAATCCATAACGTTTATCCATGTTACACATACTTGCAAGAATATCAATTGGTCCCCAAGTAATATATCCTAAACAATCAACACCATCTTCAAAGATTGCATTTTCCATTTCTTTGATATGATCTCTATGATAATTAATACGATAATCATCTTCGATTGTACGACCTTCAGCTAACATTTGATCTACTTCTTCTTGACTCATATCTTCACGCCAACCAATACCATTTTCAAGAACGAATACTGGAAGTCCAGTTCTATGATGTAAATCATTTAATGTCCATCTAAATCCAACTGGATCGATTTCCCAATCCCATTCATTTGCTTCACAATGAGGGTTTTTAATTTGTTTTTCGTTAACACATTCATGTGCAGGTCTTTCATAATCAAATTCACCTGTTTTAACAGTGTTTGAACGATAGTAAGAGAAAGCAATATAATCAACTGTATATTTTAATAATTCTTCGTCACCTTCTTCAAAAGTAGGCATCCATCCTCTATTTTCAAGATAAGCATTCCAATAATCAGGATATTTACCTTGAGCAAATGTATCAACTAAGAAACCATTTAATAAATTATATCCTTTTGTAGCAAAGAAATTATTTTCTGGACTATTTTCATAAGCATAAATATTTGTAATAGCACCCATTCCACAGAATTTAGCATCTGGTTGCATTTGTCTTAAAGCACGAACAGCTTTACAGTGAGCCATCATAACATTGTGGTTTACTTGATATAAGTGTTTTGGATAGCTAACGCCTTCAGGAATAACTTCAGCATTAGAAACACGTAACATCATACTGTGTAAGTTTTGTTCGTTAAATGACATCCAATGTTTAACACGATCCCCAAATCTTTCAATACAAACTTTTGCATATCTTTCAAAACAATCTACAACATAACGTGATGCAAATCCATTATATTCTTTAACTAAATGATAAGGCATATCAAAATGCACTAATGTAATCATTGGTTCAATACCAGCAGCTAATAATTTATCAATTAAATCACTATAAAATTTAACTCCTTCTTCATTTACTGGTTCATCTAATGTTCCGTTAGGAATAATACGTGACCAACAAATAGAAAAACGATAAAAGTTGAATCCCATACCTTTCATTAATGCAATATCTTCATCATAACGAGTATATTCATCAATAGCATCGTTCCAATCTGAAAATTCAGGATTCATTGGTCTTACGTCATAAACACATAAACCTTTTCCGCCTTCATTTCTATGTCCTTCTGTTTGGAATGATGAAACTGATCCACCCCAATAAAAATCTTTTGGTAATTTTCTTTCCATAAAATGTTCTCCTTTTTTTATATCCACCTAACATTTTAATCATCTCTTCTTGAAAGTAAATATCTTCAACTTTCCTTTTTATAATGTTTCATATTTAATTTAAATAAAAGCCATTTCATGAAACTTTGTTTCATGTTATACTAAAGAAGATAATATGAAGTGACCTCCTAGATTGTCAAAACGTGGATTTAAACTCATAATAAGAATCGTAAAATCAAAATTGAGTTGTTACCATAACGACAATAGGAGGTCACTATGAAAAGTATAATTGATATTGGAATGGATGTCCATAAAAAGACATATAGCTTATGTGCTATTTTAAAAGAAACAGGAGAAATATTATCTGAAACAAAGATACCTGCTGATATCAAACTTGTTATGAAATTTGTTGATTCAGTAAAGAAACAAGTCAATGATCCTGAAGTTGAAATCAAAACAGGTTACGAAGCGGGATGTTTAGGATATTCTTTATATTGGCAACTTAAAGAAAAAGGAATTGAATGTGATATACTTGCTCCTTCTACTATGCAACGTTCAGTAAAAAATAAAGTTGTAAAAAATGATAGAAGAGATGCAAGAAATATTGCAGAAAATTTAAAAAGTGGATCATACAAGGCAGTTTATGTTCCAACTGATGAAGATATTGAAGTCAAAGAATATATAAGAATGATTCATGATTTTAAAATTGAGTTAAAAAAAGTAAAACAACACATCAATGCATTTATTCTAAGATTTGGATATCAGTATCCAGGAAAATCAAGATGGATTCCATCACATATCAAATGGTTAAAAGAATTAGGACTTAAAGATATGTATCGGGAAATCTTGGATGAATACTTATCACAGCTAGAATCACTAACTGAAAAGATTGAAAGGTTTCAAAATCGATTAGAAGGATTATCTCAAAAAGAAACATACAAAGAAAAGATTTCTCAATTACGCTGTTTAAAAGGAATCGATACGATGGCAGCTATGACTTTACAAGTAGAAACATCAGATTTTAATAGATTTCCAAACGCCAATGCCTATGCATCCTACTGTGGACTGACACCAGGAGAAGATTCAAGCGGTGAAAAGAACAAAAGATTAAGTATTACAAAACAAGGAAACAGTATGATAAGAAGTACGCTTGTAGAAGCAGCACAAGTATTGGTAAGAGGAACGGTTGGTAAAAAAGGAAAGAAATTAAAATCAAAACAAATGGGACAGGATGTAAAAGTCATAGATTATGCAGACAAGGCAGTATTGAGATTACAAAAGAAATATCATCAAATGATCTATAGAGGAGTCAATAGAAATATTGTAATAACAGCGATAGCGAGAGAACTTGCGTGTTTTGTATGGGGAATAGAAACTGGTCACATTGATTAGTTTTTAGAATAAAATTCTAGGAAAGGAAATGGAGGATTGTTGAAAAGATAAAAATAAATAGGCATCAAGGGCATAGATAGGCTTCAAAAAATAGAACAGGTTCAACTATCTAAGGCTCACCTCTTATGGCAATGTAATTTTTAATAAAAAGTCGCGAGTTTATTAGGAAGATAAAAGCATTGATCCACGTAAGGAGATTATAGAGTTGTCGACGAACCATTAACCTATTGGTACCCAATCCACGAATAACAGGATGGTTAACTGTCGCAGAATCTATAAGTTTTGAGGTCTTTCTATGCCCTTGATGAAAAATTTAATAAAAATATTATGAAATGTTTATTTACGTCTTGACAACGGTCACTTCATAACAGGTGATAAAAATGAGTATAATGACACAATTAGAATTTGAGCTCGATTTCTCCCATTCAGAAAAAGAAATCGCTCATTATATTTTAAATGAAGGAGAAAAAGTTTTAAATCTTTCAATTAAAGAACTTGCTAAAAAAACCTACACATCTCCTGCGACTATTGTAAGGCTTTGTCATAAACTAGGTTTAGAAGGTTATGGTGATTTTAAAATAAAATATTCGGCCGAATTACAATTTGATTTAGCCCATACTGATCGTATTGATGTCAATTTTCCTTTTAATGAAGAAGATAATGATTCAATGATTGCTTATAAACTGGCTAGTTTAAATCAAGAAGTGATTGCGGAAACAATCCAACTTATTGATTTTGATCAACTTCATCAAATTGTGGAACTACTTGATCAAAACAAAGATATTGATATTTATGGAACAGGTAATTCATTACTTGCCGCCATGTCTTTTCAACATAAAATGATGCGTATTCAACGAAACGTTAATCTCAAGATGCTTGCAGGAGAACAAGTCTTTATGTCTTATAATTCTAACAAGAATAAAATTGCAATGATTATTTCTTATTCTGGTGAAACCAATGAACTTATTAAGATTGCAAGAATTTTAAAAGAGAAAAAGACACCTATTATTGTTTTAACTTCTGTTGGAGATAATCGTCTTTCTCATTATGCCAATTATATTTTAAATATTGGTTCGAGGGAAAAGATTTTTACCAAGATTGCTCCCTTTGCTTCACAAACATCGATTGAATATTTATTAAACGTGATCTTTTCTTGTTTATTTAAAAAAGATTATCAAACAAATGTTCAAAATAAAATAAGCTATGATAAAGAAAACGACGTCCGTCATCCTTTACATAGCCCTGTAAATGATATTATAGAGTAAAAGCCCATCGCTGGGCTTTTTATTATTCATCACCAAATGAAATACCAATTGCTTTGGCCGCTTTAACAAGTTCACCGTTTGGATCAACATGTTTTTGTTGACCAATTTTGGCAGCTCCAATGACTTCTTCTAATGAAGTATATCCCATCTTATCACCGTTGATTGTAACAACATTCCCAAATTTACCTTCATTAATAAGTTCAACTGCTGCCACTCCATAACGAATTGATAAGATACGATCATAAGCCGTAATATCTCCTCCACGAATAATATGTCCTGGATTGACCGAACGTACTTCATGATTTGGAATTACTTTTTCAAGATCATCCGCAACTTTTGCAGCAAGTCCTGAATAACGTACAGGATCTGGACTGTCTTCTACGATTTTACCAATAACTTTTGTTCCATCTGCATATTTTGCTCCTTCAGCAACAGCTACAACAGTATAAGGCAATCCCATTTCATCACGTTTTTTGATTGCTTTTGCAATATTTTCAATGGTAAATGGAATTTCAGGAATTAAACATACCCCAGCATTTCCAGCAAGACCTGCATATAAAGTAATCCATCCTGCATCACGTCCCATTAATTCACAACAAATAACACGATGATGTGATTTAGCTGTTGTTTGTAAACGATCAATAAATTCTGTACCTACCGACATTGCTGAAATAAATCCATAAGTAACATCTGTACTTGCAAGATCGTTATCCATTGTTTTAGGAACCCCAATGACATTAACACCTTTTCTTGAAAAATCACGTGCACTTGTAAGTGTTCCATCACCACCTAAAATAACAAGAACATCAACACCATCTTTTTTTAAGTTTTCAACAGCCACATCTGAAACGTCCTTCTTCACTTTTCCACCATGACCATCATCTACTAAATAATCAAAAAGATTATCTTTATTCGAACTATATAAAATAGTTCCTCCTTCTTTATAAATATCTTCTACCGATTCTTCAGTAAGTTCCACATAATTATTATGATATAAACCTCTATAGCCATAAACAAAACCAATCACTTCATAGCCATATTTAGAGATTGCTGTTTTAGTAATTGTACGAATAACAGCGTTTAAACCTGGACAATCTCCTCCACCAGATAATAATGCAATTTTTTTGACAGTACTTCCCATAATTTTCTTCCTCCATACTATATAATTATAAATTCACACAGAGGAAAAAACAATACTTTTTTGTAAGCGTTTACACTATTTCTTTATTTTATTGAATTGGGAGTTCATAAGTCACTTTATTTCCAAAATAATCCAAATCAACAACAAGTTTAATTTTAGAACTTTGTTGCTTTAAACCATAAGCTTCTTCTCCTTCACTTTTTGTCCCGATAGGTGCCGTTTGAGGATACGTATTAATAGAAGCTGGGTAGGTTTCACAGACATTACCTCCTTCATCAATCACTTTAAAATTAACACTTGAAAAATAAACATCATCGTCACTTGCTATATTTTCATAAGAATAATGAATAATGATGACTTGTTCTGGTTGACTATCCGCAAATTCATTACGATCACTTGTATTGCTTACTGAATTTACAGTGAAATGAACAAGTTCTTGACCATCCTTTTTATATGTTGCCGTTTCTCCAACACCATAGATTTTTTCTTCTGTTTTTGTCTTGTTGTTTGTTTTTGCTTCTTTTCCTTCTTTACTACCACAAGCACACAAAGAAAATGATGTTAATAAAACCAGACAGAGACTTAATATCTTTTTCATCTTAATAACCTCTCTTTCTTAATTTTATAAATGAAACAATTGCAAGGGACATATTGATAAGACACCAACCAGCCCAAATATTTAAATCACTATAACTTCCTGCCATACTAAAGCCTAAGAAAGCTCCTAAACCAAATAAAATTCCTAAAGCAATATTTCCCGTAGTTTTTTCGCTATTTCTTACGACAATTGAAACAATACCACCAGAGAGCATGAAGATAGAAACAAATAAACCTGCGCTCCCTCCTACTTCTCCATTTGATGAAAGTGTATTTGCTGTTCCAACAAGCATTGATTGAAAAAAGACAATTACACTAAAAATAATTGATAAAATTCCTGCGACTAATTTCCAAATTTTCATATTTTTCCTTCCTTTCTTTAGAAGCCTATTTCTCTAATTTTTCTACTTTTTCATATAAGATACATAATTCATTAATTCCTAGTTGCAAATCATTTAAAATCGTAAACATCTGTGATTCAACTCCTGTAAGTTCATCCAACTCATTTAAGATTTTTAAATGATCTTTGATACCTTTAAATAAAGATGCTAAATAAAGAATTTTTCCTGATATATCTTTTTCTTGATAATCTTCTATATCCATAACTTTCCTCCTTTATAAGAAATAGACTACAAAAGAATTTTAGCGAAAAAAGCATAAAAAAAGGTGCCCCGTGAGGGCACATTACTTAAATAATGCGATAAAAAATGTTCCAACTAAAAGAATACCAAACAGTAACACAAACCAAGAAACAACAGTTGAAATTACCTTAATAAATGTTTTTTGTCCTTTATAATAAGGTAAATAATCTCTTAATGATAAATAATTTGTTGATAAAACAAGTGTAATTACAAACCATAAAATCAAAATCATACGATAAACAAAATAATCGAATGCTGTAGCTTGACCTTCAATTTTAAAAGTGAAAATAAGTTCAATCGCTAAAGCATATCCCATTACTGCAAGAATCATTTTCCATATCTTACGGCTGCGAAACCCTGGTAAGCGATAACTTTGGTCTTTTCTTTCAATAGGTTTGTTTTGATAAAACAATTGATCAAGGCGCCGTATAATTTCTTGCATATCTTGATAACGTTTATGAGGATCAATTGAAATCATCTTATCAATAACAGGATTTTCAAATCCTTGATACTCACATTCTCTAGGTAGATTATTGGTGAGTAAAACATGATATAAAACCCCTAAAGAATAAATATCACTTCGTGCATCCGTTTGATAGAAACCAAATTGTTCAGGTGCAGCATAACCTTGACTTCCTAAAACCGTGGTATCTCTTTTTTGACTTTCATGATAGTTTCGTGCAATATCAAAATCAAAAAGATAAACGTGCTTTCCATCATAAAAAATATTTTCAGGTTTAATGTCACGATGAATGATTGGTGGTATTTGTTTATGTAATACCTCTAAAATAACACATAATTGTCTTATAATTTGATAGGCTTCTTCATGTGAAAAACATTTTTCTTTTAAACAATCATCAAGTGTATTACAGGCAATATATTCTTCGATGATTTCTAATTCTTCTTCATTTTCTTTTAAAGAATAAATATGAGGTATTCCTTGAACATCTAATTCTTTTAATGTTTTCCAAACCTCTTTATTATATGCTTTTAATTCTTTTTTTATATAAATCGTTCTTTTATCAAGTTCTCTTACTAATGTAATTCTTTTTTGTGGTGTTTCTTTAATTACTTCTAATTCTAAAACTGTCATATCTTGTCTCTCCGTAAAATATAGTATATCATATTTTTAGGTGATGATATGATTTTAACAGAAGAAATAGAAAACTCTTTAAAAAATGAAGCAGAAATTGATGATCTTTTAAAACAAATTCATGATATGGATTTTTCTGAATATATCCATCATTTATTTGAAAAATATCATTTAAAAGAAGCCGATATTATACGAAAATCAGGATTAGAAAGAACATATGCTTATAAAATTATCCGTGGTGAAAAAGGAAAAAATGCGAAGGATAAAATTTATCGCTTAGCTCTTGCTATGAATTTAACCCAAAAAGAAACTAATCATTTATTATCTTTGAATAATGCCGGTGACTTATATCCACATAATGCCAGAGATCTTATTTTATTAAATGGTTTATTAAAAAAACAAACCGTAGAAGAAGTCAACATTGAACTTTATAATCATGATTTAGAGCCTTTAAAAGATTAATAGGACTTCTAAGGAAGTCCTATTTTTCTTCATTATAACGATCTAAAATATATTCAGCATTTTCTGCCCACAAGCCATTTTCAACTTGAGTAAGTGTTTTATACGTTTGAGAACGATAAAACCTCCCTGTTGCTTCTTCAAAATCAATTTTCTCTTGTTCCTGAATAAGATTAATAACTCTATGAATTTGAATACATACATTCATCGTAATATCTTGCCCATTAAAATAGTAAATATCATGCATCGTATTTCATCCTCCTTATAAATCGTAAACAACTTAGTGATTTTTCACTATGAAAAGAAACTTGATTATTAACTTTACTATATTTTAATCTTTCTACTGCTTCTGTTGCTGTTAGAATATTAGACATATATAATTGTACTGTCTGCATTGTATTGTCGTCTGCTACTGGCCCAATGACAACATCATATTGATGTTGTAAACCACCTTTAATTCTATTTTCTTTGATGAATTCTAGCCATTCTTCATTTAATGAATCAAAATATTTAATATTTAAATCATCTTTCTTCTCAAACAAATATTCATATACATAATAATTATTCTTTTTTTCTCTTAATGATAATCGATAAGCCCATTCTTTAGATTGAGACATTAATACTGTTGTATAAAATCCTTTACCAAAATCTCTACGATTATGCGATTTATTCAAATCAATTTGATCAAACTTAAAACAGCTACCATGATAAACTGTTATTTTTTTTGAATCTTGTTTAATAAGTTTTTCAATATACTGAAATACTTCTTCAAAACTTACTTGATGTAAATATTCATGTTGTAAGAGAATATTTTCAAAAATATGATGTTCATGAAATAATTCATAAACCTTCTCATCATCTATACCATATTTCTTTTTATATTCTTCTATACAGTTTATATATAATGATTCACAATCTGATTGAACATTCATATAATTACCATCCTTTCTATGATTTCTACTAAATTATATATTATTTCTTAATGAATTGTGAAGTGTTGGCCACTTTATTTTTAATTATTTCATCAAACTATAAACAATTGTCTTTCCATCGTTTTTATGGATTATTATTTCAATAGAATCTTGTCTTTAAATAATATCTATATTCTTTTTTGTGAAAGGTTTACCTTCATTGTCGACATCTATATTTATTTCATTCAGTCTATTACTCAATCTTATTTTTAGATGATTCTTTTTAAAAAATACTGGTTCTCCTCTTTCAAAGAGGGCAATAAAATCATGATTACTGATTTTCTTTTTTAAAATAAGATGTTCTTGTTTATCAAATTGATGAAAAATTGAAAAATAGGAACCATTATAAATACGGGTAAAAATCATTGTAGAAACAATACAGAATACCATAAATGTTTCCACACCAAAAATAAATAACTTTACTTTAGATTTCATAGCTACTCCTTTTGTGTTAGAGACTTGATTGTCATTGTTGGATGATTCCGCATATAAATTGATGGAATATGCTTTTTCCATTTAACATTTACATCTTGATTATTATTAAAATCAAGATTTTCACTTGAATAACATCGTGTAAAATAGCTATATGTTTCTAAATTATTAAAGGTTACATTTACACGTATATCCATATCAAACAATGATAAGCGCTCTATTTTATATATTTGTACTTTTGCTTTTGATGTTGCATCCCTATTTTCATAAAGTAATACTTCTTCAGGTTCATCATGAATTATTAAATTCCAAATAGTATTATTAGAAAAATAATTGATGACTATAAGTAAAGAAACGCTTACGATAATAAGAGTTTCTACAATCATGAGTTTCTTTATAAGACACTTCATCATTTTTATCCTTTCTTTAAAAAATGAATGAAACTTCATTAGAAATTTCATTCATTGAGTTATTCTTGAAATAAATATAAATCTAATGGCGCTTTTGTATGTTCAACAACATAACCACTGCCACCACGATCTTTAACATCTTCCACTATAGTCGTCATTAAAATCGGTTGTTTTTCATCTGTCGTCATCACTGTAAACCATCCAAGTTCTGTTCCTGTTGTATCACTTTGACTTTGTTTAATTTCTGCTGTTCCTGTTTTTCCGGCAAGAATGACATTGTCATGATAGATGGCATGCCCTGTTCCATTTTCATCCGCGATAACATTAATAAGATCTTCTTTTATTGTTTTCACCGTTTTATCGCTGAAAACTCTTTGCATCCACATCTGTTCTCCTTGTTTTACAAGATGTGGTTGATAGATTGAACCATTATTAACAAAAGCACTATAGATACTAGCTAGTTGTACAGGATTCATCAGAATTTGTCCTTGCCCATAGCCACTATCTGCAATTAATTGATCATTTACTTTTTGATTTTTATTAATATACTGACTTTTATTTAAAGCGAGTTCAAAAGGAATCTTTTCACCAATCTTTAAGTTTTTATAATACTTAAATAAATTATCTTTTCCTATATTTAACGCACTTCTTGCAAAGTAAACATTATCGGAATATGTAATCGCATTCTTTAAATTATTAGGTGATGGTGCATGTAATGTTGTTACATAATAATTACCCCAACTTGAATCCTTTTGCCATTTGTCCTTAGCCCCTAAATCTTTATCAGGATCAATGGTTTTTGTTTCTAGGCCAATTGCTGCCGTAATAGGTTTCATAGATGAACCGGGTGTATAGGTTTGTTTATAACGACTCATCAAGGGTTGACTCGCATCATTATTTAAAGCATTCCATTTATCTGTTGATAATCCTAAAACAAAATCATTGTTTGAATAAGAGGGTGTTGAAACAAGCGCTAAAACTTCTCCTGTTTTTGGATTGAGGGCAACAGAAGCACTTTTATCATTTTGATATTCATTATAAAGGCTTTGTTGTAAATCAATATCAATTGTGAGTGTAATATCTTCTGGACTCATTTTAACTTCTTTATGACAAAGCTCTTTAATAACTTTATCATTTTTATCAACCAATTCAATTTTACCAGATGTAATTCCTCTTAGCTGTTCTTCATAAGCAGCCTCAATCCCACTTCTTCCAATGACTGAGGTTGAATTATAACCTTCATTTTTATGTTTTTTTAAGTCGTCAGCATTAACATTTTGGACATAGCCTACAATATGTGAAGCAACTTTATCATAAGGATACGTACGAATACTTACGGTTGAAATTTTAACACCATTGATACCTAAAATATTCTTATTGATTAAATCATTTTTAGTTGCTTCAGAAACCGTTTTAATAGGCACAAAAGAATCATCATTGATCCAAGAAGCACTCATTTTCTTTTGAATGGTTTCAACATCTGTTTCTAAATACCGTGCAATTTGTCCATAGTCATCTTCACCATTTAGTTTTCCTTTTACAAGTCCAACAGAATAACCTTTTCCATCTTCAGCGAGTATTTTTCCATTTCTATCTAAAATACGTCCTCTTTTTTCAGGATTATATGTTGTTATTTTTATTTTACATCCATCCGTGTAACCATCCATGATCAGTTCTTTATTAAATTGAATTAATTCATTTTTGACCCCGACTTTATTTCGATAAGTAATTCGTCCTGCAAGGGTATCAATATAGATTAAATATTCAATGACATTATCTTGTTCATCTAAAATTTTTATTTGAATATTTTTAGCATCAATTTCTTCATAAAATTCTTTATATTTTTCAACAAAGTATTTTTGTGTAGGTGTATACACTGTTTTGGGATTTAACATTTGATACATTTGTTTATAATCTTTCTTTTTTAAAAGTTCAAAATACTCTGTAACAACTTGTTCATTACTTTTTCCTTGATGAAACATAAAAAACACAGAAACTATTAATAAAACACATGCACTTATTCCAATGATCCATTTCTTTTTATCTTTCATTTCTACTGTCCTCCTACAGAATATGCGTAATCTTGATTTGTCGAAACATCTTTTTCAATCACAGGATCACATTTTACAAGACCGATATCTCCTGGTACGCGATAACCAATAAATGCTACTAAATAACAATCTTTTCCTTTTTTTATACGATAATGATATGTAATATCCATTGTTTCCGTTTCACCTAAATACGTAATGGTAGATGTATAGGTCATTTCAACATAAAAATCATTAATATCTCCCGCTGAGACTTTGATTTGTTTGATTTGTCCCGTTTCTTGCGCCCCATCTTGTTTAAATAATTTTAATGAATGAAAATAAGCATCTCTTGTAACAACATAAAAATCATTAGAGGAAGAAGGAACTTTAAAAAGAGATTCCCTGTCATCAAAATCAGGTAATGTTGAATCTTTTTTTAAATAAGCATCCATTTTATTAACAAGTTCTTTAGCTTGTTTTCGATAGTTATTATCAATTTCTTCTTGCTCTTTTTTATCTTCTTTATAAGTCCCACAATAAAGTGTCACACTTGAATCTTTTTGAACATTATAAATTTGAATCGTTCCATTTTTATCTAAAAGATTATCCTCATTTAAAATACAGTTTTCATCTAAAGCAATAATATATTGAGCTTCTTCATCTTTAGATAAAGTTAAAGCAATCGTCCCATTTTGTTTTGTTTCATCAACGTCAAAATATTGCGTTTTATTCTTTATTTTTAAAGTTAATTGCCCTGCATTTTCTTTAAGATACGTTTTTGTTTCACCGTTATTTTTATTAAACCATTCCCCTTGTAATGTAGGAAAAATATTGAAATAAGAAATTCCATCACCACGATCACCAAAAGTAGAGACATTTACTTTTCTTTGATTTTCTTCGTTACTATAAGTAAAAACGTAACAATCATTTGTGAGCCATTTTCCATGATGACCATTTATTTCTGTAGAAACCGTATCACTTTTTCTAGCAAAGCATAAATAGGTATAATGATAAATATCTAAGCGATGGGCATTATCATCATATTTTAAAACAGCCCTGTTTTTTAAATTCGGTGAGAAAGATGTCACTTCTTCTATCTTTTGAAAAGAATGAAGTCCAAGAATAGAAATAATAACAAATCCTAAACAACCTATTAAAACATACTGAATTTTTATTTTCTTTTTCTTAATTAAACAATAATTAATAATAAAACAACATAAAATAATTAGATTAAATATGATTTGATTCATCGAATGAATATATTCAAATTCAAATCTTTTTAAAACAACAAGATAACCAAGTTGTAAAATCAATAAAGAACAACCTATAATACTTGCAAATAAAGAAATTAAAAATGAACTCTTTAAAATCTTTGTTTCTTTTACTTCATTTTCTAATTGAGCTAAATCATTGATATCAATGAATAAAATCTTTCGATCTTTCTTTAAAAGAATAAAATCTTTATAATCAATTCTTTTAAATTGTAGAAAACTATAAAAGATAGCTTCTTCATTTTCTTGATAGGTCATTCCATTATCTTTTAATGTATAAAAGACTTCATGTTCTTTAAAAAAATTACTTTTAAAAAAGATTTGCATAAAAGGAAATACTATGAGAATAATTCCTAAAGCAATAAAACTTTTACCAAGAATATCCACATAACGATGAATATATTGTTGAAGGGATAAAAAAGCAAATCCTCCTAAAATAAACATAAATCCTATAAAATTACATAACCAGTAAACTTTACTTTCAAAATAGTGATTTTTTAAATATTGTCTATAATATTTCTTTTTTATTAAAAAAGATTTCTCATATGAAGTACTTTGAACTTCATTTTCTTTTCCCTTTAATAAATCATCCACACTTATATCAAGAACACTTGCGAGATCTACAAGAATTGAAATGTCAGGTAATCCTGCCCCTGTTTCCCATTTAGAAATCGTCTTATTAGAAACAGATAATCTTTCTGCCAATTCTCCTTGGTTCATTCCTTTTTCTTTTCTTCTCTTTGCGATTAGTTTTCCAACTTTTTTACTATCCATATAAACAACTCCTTACATCTATCATACTAAAAACTTTCTTTAAAAGATACAACATTCCATCTAGAGAATATGTCTACGAAGCGTGGAATCCCTTAATATTACGTGTTTTTTATAAAAAAATGGAGCAATAAAAGAATTTTATATCCTTTCATCTATCCATTCTTTTTTAAAAACTTTCTTTTATCTTTTATATAAATTTTAACATGTGCTATACACATAAGGCAGATCATATAAAACTGTGGAAAGTTTGAAAACATTGTTAAAATTCGATCAAAACCATAAACAACTAAATCAAAAAGAAGAATCACCGATAACAAAATTGTGTTTCTTTTTATATTAATTGAAAGTTTTTTTTTCTCATATAAGCAAGTAAAATTATATAAAGTAAACATACAGTTGAATAAAAATTAACCAAAATTACTAAAAAAGTATAAACTGTATCCCCTTTTTCTGTACCTCCATAAATTATCCAAAGTCTATAACCAATATAAAGACAAGCCTCTAAAACATAATATAGATATATCAAATAAAGATCTATTTTCTTTTTCATTATCGTAACCTCCTTGAAAATTTATTATAAATTATATATGTGTAAATCTTGTGAAAAAACGAATCATAAGGACTAATTGTTTTTAGCATAAGAAAAATACAATAAGATATAAACATCCCGTACAAAATAAACTTTTTTCTCATCTTTATGCTATTATTAATTTCTTAAAAAAGCTTAACGATTTCTCGTTAAGCTTCTAAATATTTAATGACTTTATACATTGGCATCCCAATGACATTTTCTAAATCTCCATCAATCTTTTCTACAAACTTTGAAGCAATACCTTGGATGGCATAAGCGCCCGCTTTGCCTTGCCATTCGTTTGTCTCAAGATAATCTTCAATTTCTTGATCAGATAATTTTTTAAATGTAACAGTTGTCGCATCTGTAAATGTTATGATTTGTTGATCTTTAATAATACATACTGCTGTGATAACAACTTGTTTATTATTGGATAACATATTAAGCATTCTTTTAGCATCTTCTCGATCTTTTGGTTTTCCTAACATTTCATCTTGGAAGGTTACCATGGTATCTGCTGAAACAATGATATTATTTGGATATTTTATTTGAAGTGGTTTAGCTTTTTGTAAAGCGATGTTTTCTAGTCTTTTAAAAAGTGTTAAACTTTCGTCTAACACTTCTTCTGTTTCTACAAAATCTACTGTGTAGTCTATTCCATATTTATCGAAAAGTTCTTTTCTTCTTGGAGAACTACTTGCAAGTATGATTTTATTTTTCATTTTTTTCAGTTTTTTCTTCTTTTTTAACTGGTTTTGGAAGTAATGCTTTTCTAGAAACATTTACTTTACCTTTATCATCAACTTTAGTTACTTTTACTCTGATGACATCTCCTACCTTACATACATCTTGCATTTTGCTTGTTCTTTCATAAGACCAATCAGAAATATGTAAGAATCCATCTGTACCTTCAAATAAAGTAACGAATGCATAATTGTCATTTACACGAGCAATTGTTCCATCATAGATTTCACCAACTTCAGCTTTTTTAACAATTCTTTCAATTAAAGAAACAGCTGTGTCGATTGCTTCTTGATCACTATGGTAGATAACCACTGTACCATCTTGATCGATATCAATTTTAACATCGTTTGATTTTTCAATGATTTCATTAATTGTTTCTCCACCACGTCCAATAACATCTCTAATTTGTTCTGGATCAATATGCATAACATGCATTTTTGGAGCATATTTAGATAAATGATCACGTGGTGCAGGAATAGCTCCTAACATACAATCCATGATTTGAGCACGTCCTACTTTTGCTTGTGCTAAAGCTTCTTGTAAGATTTCTTTTGTAATACCATCAATTTTGATATCCATTTGTAAAGCACAAATACCATTTTTAGTACCAGCTACTTTGAAATCCATATCTCCTAAGTGATCTTCCATACCTTGGATATCAGTTAAGATTGTATAATCATCACCTTTTTTAACAAGTCCCATTGCAACCCCAGAAACTGGATTTGAAATTGGTACACCAGCAGCCATTAAAGCCATTGATGAAGCACAAATAGATGCTTGTGAACTTGATCCATTTGATTCTAAAACTTCAGAAACAACACGAATTGTATATGGGAAATCTTTTTCACTTGGGATAACTTGAGCTAAAGCTCTTTCTCCTAAAGCTCCATGCCCAATTTCACGACGTCCAGGAGCACCCATTCTTCCTGTTTCACCAACTGAATATGGTGGGAAGTTATAATGATGCATGAAACGTTTTTGATCTTCTAATCCTAAACCATCGATTTTTTGAACTTCTCCCATAGCTCCTAATGTACATACAGATAAAACTTGTGTTTCACCTCTTGTAAATAAAGCAGAACCATGAACTCTTGGTAATAAATCAACTTGTGCATTTAATGGACGTACTTCGTCAATTTTACGACCATCTGGTCTAATTTTTTCTTCAGTAATTAAACGTCTTACTTCATTTTTTTCTAAGTCATGTAAGATGATTCCAACTTGTTTCATCACAGAATCTTTTGTTTCTTCATCTGCATATTCTTTTTCATCATATTGTGCAGTTACACGATCCATGATTTCATCAATAGCAGCATATCTTTCAAGTTTTCCTGGAATAGATACAGCAGCAACCATTTCATCATTACATAAATCTGTAATTTCTTGAACTAAAGCTTCATCTAATTCAAATAATGGAATTTCGATTTTTTCTTTACCACATGCTTCAACAACTTTTTCTTCAAAAGCA
This sequence comes from Bacillota bacterium, assembly GCA_030540195.1. Lineage (GTDB taxonomy): Bacteria > Bacillota_I > Bacilli_A > Erysipelotrichales > Coprobacillaceae > Faecalibacillus. The sequence goes on from JAUNWT010000025.1 coordinate 19,222, forward strand.
ATTAATTCTTTAATAGCTTCATGTCCAAACATTAAAGCATTTAACATTGTATCTTCATCAACTTCTTTAGCATCTGCTTCAACCATATTGATAGCATCTTTTGTACCAGCTACTTCTAAGTTGATTAAACTTCTTTCCATTTCTTCTGGACCAGCATTGATGGTAAATTCACCATCAATTAAACCAACATTAACACCTGCGATTGGACCATTGAAAGGAATATCAGAAACACATAATGCAAGAGAAGCCCCTAACATTGCGGCCATTTCTGGAGAAGCTTGTTGATCTACTGATAAAACAGTATTAACAACTTGTACTTCATTTCTGAATCCGTCTGCAAATAATGGACGAATTGGTCTATCGATCATTCTTGCAGTTAAAGTTCCATGTTCACTTGGACGTCCTTCTCTTTTTAGGAATCCTCCTGGAATTTTACCTACTGAATATAATTTTTCTTCATATGTAACTGTTAGTGGAAAGAAATCTACACTTTTTGGTTCTTTCCCAGCAACAGCTGTTGATAAGATGACTGTATCATCATATCTTACTAAAACACTACCGTTAGCTTGTTTTGCTAACTCTCCTACTTCTACTGTCAGATTTTTCCCGTAAAAATCTGTACTAAACACTTGTTTACTCATTTTTTCACCTCTTAATTTTCTGCATTATTATAGCATATTAAAAATGTTTTTAAAAACATTTTATGTTATTCATGGTAAATAAATGATATAATAACAATCGAGGTGATTTTTATGAACGAAAACGAATTAAAAAGTATTGAAAGATATTTTAATAAATTCAATGAAGATGCTGCTTCTTTCAATGAATTTGAAGCCAATGACTTTATTAAATTATTAAAAAACAACAACAGAAATGATGACGCAATTGAAGTAGGAAGTACATTTTTACAAATGGCTCCATCTTTAAAAGGATATATTAATCAATATGGGTATGCTCTATACAATAAGTTTATTAATATTGATGATGAAAAAATCAAAGAAAAAGAAAGTTTATTCTTTGATATTCTAGAAGACATTTTAAATATCTGTAAACAAGAAAAATATTCTCCTGTTGAACCAGCAATCAACAGAGCTATCAAATATGCTTTAAATCAAACACCAATCAATTATGATTTAATGATTAAAATGCTTAATAAATTAGATGTTAAATTATTATCTGATAAACCTTTTGTTAATAAAGAAGGAAGAGAATTTGAATCATTTAAAGAAAGATATTTTAGATTAAAAGTACGTGCTTTATTTGAAACAAAACAATATAAAGCATGTGTTGAATGTGCAAACCAAGCATTAGCAACACCACTTAAATGGCATTATAATGCATTACAATGGATCAAATATTATAGAGGTTGTGCTTTATTAGAATTAAAAGAATACGATGAAGCTAACAGAGAATTTATTTCTTTACATAATCGTATTAAAGGTGTTAACTTCTATGAAGTTTTATATAAAACAAATGTCACTGTTGGTAAAACAAAAGAAGCTAACGCTTATTTACTTTATGAATTCTTTGAAAAAGGATACAGCTTTGATCAACTTCCTTTATATCAAAGATTAAATGAAGCTGTTGAAAACAGTGGTAATGAGTTATTAATTAAAGTTGTTCATTCTTTTGTAAAAGCTTTATGTGATGAAAATCAAAAAGAATGTCCACTTACAATTGATGAAAAATATCAAGGAAAAGATTCAAGTGCTCTTTATGATGAAATGTATGATTTAATCATGTCTCACCTTGATAGTTTAGTAGTTCGTAAATCAGGTAAAGTTGTTTACTATAATGAACAAAATCAATTTGGTAATATCTCTGTTTATGACCATGATCCAATTTTCTTTAGACAAGCAGATTTTGCTTATGATGAAGAAGTTGAAAGAAATGAACGTGTCAACTATACAGTCTTACCTACTTATGATACAAAAAAACAAAGGCTTACAGAAAAAGCTATCTTAATTACAATTGATGATAGTGATTATGACTTTATCAATAGATAAGCCTAAAACAAACAAAAAGACCTTCATAATGTACTATGGAGGTCTTTTATGTTATCAAATATTCAACTATTTTTACTTGCTTTTCTTCTTTCTTTTTTTAACTGGTTAATGACTTTTTTAGGTTCAAGTCTAGTTTATTTTGTAAAAAATAAAAGTCAAAAACTGGTGAGTAGCGCTTTAGGTTTAGCAGCTGGTATTATGATTGCAGCCACCTTTTTTTCTTTATTACTTCCAGCAATCAATCAAGTCCAAAATCATTTTTTTCTTCTCTTTTTAATTCCTATTGTCTTTTTTATTGGCGGTCTTTTTTTAAGATTATGTGATAAATTTTTACCTCATGAACACATTATCTCTCATCAAAAAGAAGGCCCTCAAAATAAACTTTCTAAAAATAAGCTTCTTTTACTTGCTATGACACTTCACAATATTCCTGAAGGTTTAGCGGTCGGGATTGCCATTGCGGGTGTTAAAAATAATATATTACCTGCACTTATTTTATCGATTGGCATTGGTATTCAAAACTTTCCTGAAGGAACAGCAATTTCTTTACCTTTACATGAAAGTGGCTTATCTCGTTTTAAAGCCATGATGTATGGTCAATTTTCTGCCCTTGTTGAAATACCAAGTGCCCTGCTCGGTTTTCTCTTTGCCCAAGTTTTTAGTAGTATTCTTCCTTTTGCCTTAAGTTTTGCTGCAGGGGCGATGATGTTTGTTTGTATTGAAGAACTTATTCCTGAAGCCAACGCTTTAAAAGAAGTCGATGTAGGGACAATGAGTTTTATGGTAGGCTTTATGATTATGATGATGTTGGATGTTCTTCTTGGCTGATTATTTTTTTATGACATATAACCCATTTTTTTCTAAGACACAATAAAGCACATCTTCTATATGAGAAATGTGTTTTTTCTTTAGTTCATTTTTTAACCACGATACATCTTTATTTAAAAGCTGTAAAGCTTCTTCATTGATTGTACCATCACTAATTAAGGCATCTGGTAAATGGGTTTGGCTCTCTTGTTTGGTAATAACAGAAAGTGATCCATTGGTTTCTAAGACTGCAAAATCAACTTTAGATACACTATCAATATCACTTACTCTTAAATGATGACAGAGATCATCAATACTATACCTTAACTTTTTCATGTTTTGATATTGAATTTTTCCTTTATAAATAATATAACAAGGCCTTCCTTCAAAAAAGTCTCTGAGTTTTTTAGAACGCATGGTTATAAATGATTCAATACGATCTAAAACAATCAATGTAATTGTCGCAATTACACTTTCTATCACAGATAATTCTTGACTTTCTAAAGACATAGTCGTGATTTCTGAAATAACAAGAAATACGACAAAATCAAAGACATTCAGTTGACTAAATTCTTTTTTACCAAAGAGTCTTAATAAAATTGTGAGATAGACATAAAGGAAAACACTGATAATAAAGACTTTAAACATATTTTCTCCGTTCTACTTACTTTGTTTTTTCATATTCTTTAATAGGAGGTTTCTATGAAAAAAATAATGATGCCTTATTTATTGGCTTATTTCTTTTTATTTGTAAGTTATTTTTTAGTTAGTTTTATTATGGCTGTTTTGCTTTCTTTTATTCATCTTTCATCTTTTGTTTATGACATTCTTTTGATTTTAATGAATTATCTTTTATTAAGTGTTTTTACTTTGTTTTTCTTTAAAAATGTAAAAGAAAAACCATGGGTCCATGGTCTTATTTTTTCTTTTATTTATTTATTGATTCAAATCATTCTTCATTTTCAAGAATTTAAATTTACTTTATTATTAAAACCCCTTTGGCTTTTAATTCTTTATTTTCTACTTTTATTTATAAAGAAAAAACAACAATAAATGTTGTTTTCTATGCAGTAAATTCAATATCAACGATTTTAACATCGTAAGCTTCAGCAACCCCTACTGTCACGATTTCGTTGACACCATGACCGATAAGTGCTTTTGCTAGTGGAGATTCATTTGAAATTTTACCATTGATTGGATCAGTTTCAAAAGAACCAACGATTGTATATTTTTCTTCTTCAGGATTATCTAAAGATAAATCTAAAATTGTAACTGTTGTCCCTGGTTTAACAACATTTAAATCCATTTGTTCTTCAGAAATGATTTCAGCATTTTGAAGCATGTATTCAATTTCTTTGATTCTTTGTTCAATTTGAGCTTGTTTATCTCTAGCTGCATCATAATCAGCGTTTTCTGATAAGTCACCTTGAGAACGAGCTAATTGTAATTCTTCAATGACTCTAGGTCTTTCAACATTAATTAAATTATCTCTTTCTTCTTCAAGTTTTTCTACACCAGATTTCGTAAGTAATACTTTATCTTTATCCATTTTAAGTCACCTCGTAATCAATAATATAGCATATTCATCTCTAAATATCTAGTCCTATTTTATGAATCATAAGCATATTTATTCAAATCATTTTGAATAAAAGCCCATGCAATGATATTCCATCCTAAAACTCCTAGAATCAAATAAACAAGAGAACGATAATTATCACTGATTATTCCTCTTTCCATTTGAAACTCATTGATTCTTTCACCGGCTTTATAAAGCCAATAAAGCTCATAAAAACCAAAAGTTATAATTGTCAAAACAAGAACTTTAAATCCTGATGGTTGTTCTTGACAAGTCAAAGTATTAATGTCATTAGCAAGTGAGTAAAGCCAATAAAGGCCATAAATACCAAAAGTTACAATTGATAAAATAATAGCTACTGGAATGCTTCTTGAATAAATAGGAGCTTGATAATATGTATATTCTTCCTTAAAAGTTTTTTCTCCACAATAAGGACAATAACGTGCTCCCTCTTCTAATTGTTGACCACATCTTGTACAATACATAATTATTCCTTTGTATCAATAACACTTGATATCTTAGTAATTAACAAGTCAACCGCAACTGTATTATTTCCCCCTTCAGGAATAATAATATGTGCATATTTCTTTGAAGGTTCTACAAATTGTTCATGCATTGGTCTTACTGTTTCTAAATATTGGTTACAAACAGAATCTAAAGAACGTCCTCTTTCTTCAATATCACGTTTTAAACGACGAATAAAACGAATATCCGCATCTGTATCAACAAATACAAGAATATCGCACATTTCTCTAATTTTTTCATCATAGAGAACAAAAAGTCCTTCAAGAATATAAACATCTCTTGGTGTAATTGTTTCTACAACATCACTTCTTGTATGCATTGTATAATCATAAGTTGGTTTTGAAATTGATTTTCCTTCTTTAAGTTGTTTTAATTGTTCTACAAGTAAGTCATTATCAAAAGCAAATGGATGATCGTAGTTTGTTTTAACTCTTTCTTCAAAAGAAAGATGACTTTGATCTTTGTAATAATCATCTTGTTTGATAATACATGTTGTATGACTTCCTTTAAAAAATTCATACACTTGTCTAGAAATAGAAGTCTTTCCTGAAGCACTTCCTCCAGCAATACCGATAATAATACTATTTTTCATTTGTTATAACCTTCCTTCCCATATCAAATTCAGACAATGGTTGCTCACATTTTAAATAAAGAATTTCCATTGGATGATTTGCTACTTCTACTGCTTCTCTATCTTCATTATATATTTCTTTTACTTGAATTAAAATATTTTCATGATGTGGTGAGAAAAATTCAATCGTATCTCCCGCTTTAAAATAGTTTCTTTGTTCAATCATCACTTCTTGTTTTGAAGCATCATAATGGAGAACACGCGCACAGAAATCTTGTGTTGGGTGTTCATCTCTTTGATTATAAAGTTGATATTGGCTGTTTGGGAAATCTTTAAAGAATCCTGTACATAAAGCACGATTGGCTGCTTTTTCAATTTCTTTACGATACCCTTCTTTATTAAAATGATCTGGATCAGCACAATAAGTATCAATTAATTTACGATAAGTTGATACAACCGTAGCGATATAGTGAAGAGATTTCATTCTTCCTTCAATTTTAAAAGAATCAACTCCTAATTCAATAAGCTTAGGTAATTCATCAACGAGTGACATATCTTTACTTGACATGCTAAATGGGACGATTTCATCATGATTTAATTGTTGTCCCTTTTCAAAAATATCATAATACCAGCGGCATGATTGCGAACATCCTCCACGATTGGCATCACGTCTTGAAAAATAATTAGAAAGCATACATCTTCCTGAATAATGGATACACATGGCTCCATGAATGAAATATTCTAAATCAATATCCACTTTTTCTCTAACTTCTTTTAAATCTTGATAATCCACTTCTCTTGCAAAAACAACACGATCAACACCTAAATTTTCATAGAAACGGATCGCACTGGTGTTCATCGTTGAAAGTTGTGTAGAAACATGAACCTCTAGTTTTAAGTTTAATTTTTTGGCCAGTGACATAATATAAGGATCTGCCACAATAATGGCATCAACCCCAATTTCATCTAGTTTTAAAAGATAATCTTCTAATCCTTCTAAGTTATCTTCATGTAAAATAATATTACATGTTACATGAATTGCTGCATCATGTGCGTGAGCAAATTCAACAGCTTCTTTAATATCCTCTAAAGAAAAATTAGAAGCGCTTGAACGTAAAGAAAACTCTTTTCCCCCAATAAACACCGCATCTGCCCCATAAAGAATAGCCACTTTTAATTTTTCTAAGTTCCCTGCAGGTGCTAATAATTCAGGCTTTTTAACAATGACTCTTTTTCCATTAATAATTTGACTAACTTCTCTCATTTTCTTCTCTCTTTCTAACATCAGCTATTTTATAAACTGTTGAATCAAATAAAAAACTATGATAATAATGAATATTTGGGGTTAAACGATAGAGTAATTGCATTAATTCAAGGGATTCTTTGTTATACGTATTGTTTGAAATGGCATCTAGTCCTTGTTTATAAAGATGAACGATTTCTAATAAATCTGTTTCATTAATATATTGTCCATCAATTAATAAATATTCAAAATCAGAAAATTGATTTAAAACATCAAGGGCACACATTTGATTGGTTGATGTAATATGTGTTCCATAAAAATCCTCATAAATATGACAATGTTCATCGACTCCATTGGCCTTAATTTCAATTTGAGCTTCTTTATCTACAGGAAAATCTAAATGGGTAAATTCTTTATAATTGGATAACAATTTTCTTTTTGAATATGCCATATATTCAACACCATGAATTTGTACCATGGTTTTTAAAGAACTTTTTTGTCCAATCATTTGTTTTTCTTTTAAAGGAATTTCTCGTGCTAAAAAAGCCCCATCAATTCCTTGTTCTTTTAAAACAGCTAAAGTTTGATGATTGGTATTTAAAGTTTCTGGATCATATATTTTTTCAAACGTATATTTTTCTTCATTACAGATTTGTAGAACAGCAAAATCTTGGAAAATAATCCCATCTATATGACATTCATTTAATTTTTTTAAATGTTCTTTTAAATCATCTAAATATTTTTGTTCTACTAAAGCATTAACAAGTACAAATAATTTGATATTTGGATACTTTTCTTTAACTTCTACAAGTTGTTTATAATCAAGTGTCAAAGCTTGACGACAAGAAAATTGTGTTGTTCCTACAATAAAATGTTCAACACCTAAATCAAGATAATCATAAAGATAAGACAAACTATTTATATTAACAATTAACGACACGTATTTCACTTCCTTTTTATTACACAGATTCCATCACCTACACCATAATAGGTAACTTGATATTCGTCATGATTAAAGATCCAATCTTTAAATCTTTTTATTTTTTTTACAAGTTGTTTGGTATTTCTATTTTTAATATGGTCAATATCAAAAATCATCCCATGAAAATCGAGATTATCAACAATACATATTCCTTCTTTTTTTACAAGAGGCATGTATTTTTCAAAGAACTTTTGATATTGGGCCTTCGCTGCATCAATAAACAAACAATCAAATTCTTGATATTTTAAATCATCAAGAGGAATGGTAAGAGCATCTTCATGATGAATTTCTATCTGATTTTCTAATTGTTGTTCATGTATATTTTTAAGTGCTTCTTGATAGCGTTCTTCATCCAATTCAATGGTTTCAACGACAAAATCATCGATATTAGAAACCATCATCATTGCTGAATAACCTATCGCACTACCAATTTCTAGACAACGATGACATTGATGTTCCTTAAACGTTTGAATTAAAAACTCAAGACCTTCTTTTTCCATAACAGGAATATTTCTTTCTCTTGCACTTTTTTCTATTTCATCAAAATACTTCATTTTAATACCATTTATTACTTTTTACATTTGCTTGATGTTCTTCGTAAGTTTTCGCAAATAAAACTTTTCCATCTTGTGTCGCAAAGAAATAGTAATACTCACTTTCTTTATAATTTAAAACACTTTGAATCATCTCTGTAGAAACAGAACTGATTGGTCCTACTGGAAGACCTTTATATTTATATGTATTATATTTTGTATCATTATTTAAATCATTATGTGTTACCGCAATTTTAACAACTTGATTACCATAGTTGACTGTTACATCACATTGTAAAGGCATTTGTTTATTTAAACGATTGATTAAAACCCCTGCAATAAGTTGCTGGTCTTGACTATTTGTTGGAGACTCTCTTTGTACAATGGATGAAAGCGTCATAAATTGATGAATCGATAATGTCTGATTTCCAACTTTAAAGCTTTCAATTTGTGTTTTATATTTTTGAAGATGTTTTTCCATTTGATCCAACATCATCTTCGTAATGCTTTCTATATCATCTTCTTGTGTTAAAAAATAGGTTTCTGGTGCTAAATAACCTTCTAATGGATAATAAATGCCATCTGTTAAAATATCATCTGTTAAAAACCAATATTTATTGATTAATTTTTTTAAATAGGTTTGATCTGTCCATTTTTCCAGAATTTTATTTTCATCAATACCTGTTTGTTTAGCAATAATTTTGGCATATTCAGGAATCGTTTGACCATCTAAAACTGTTATTTTCGTATTAGAAATATGTTTTTTATCATTTCCTTCTAAAATCGTCATGATTTCTTGTAAATCCATGTTTTTATTTAAAATATAGACATTACTTTTAAAATTATAAGTATTTAATTTTAAATATATTTTGGCACATGTTGGGCTTTTTAATAAATCTTTTTTATTTAAGATTTGAATAATTTTATTACCACTACTTCCCTTAGGAATTGTGACAATCACCTCTTTATCTTTAGAAGAAACTGCTTTGATTCCATTATGATAAAACGCAAAACTTCCTAAAACTAAAACAAGAAGAATAACTACACAACCAATAGCTATTTTTATTTTTATATTCAATTTCTTTATTTTTTCCATATTGAGTCCTCACCTTGTATCATTATATGTTATTTTTTGTCGAGATTCAACCAAAGAAAAAAGGCAAACAAGTTGCCTTAGAAATTATTAACAAATGGTGTTAAGCAAATAGGTTCATTGACCATGCACGGGTGTTTTACAGTTCATATATACTTTTGCACACATTAAAATAAATAACAACT
>JAUNWT010000123.1 GCA_030540195.1 Bacillota bacterium
TAAAAAAGCTTTTAAAAAAACATGATGATTATATGAATGTTCTCCTTTATGATGAAAATGAAATATATATTGATGGAAGCTTTGGAAAAATTCTTGATGAACCGGTAGGATTTACTCCTTTATATGTTTTAAAAAGTGATTTTGAACAGTATGCTTTTAATAATATTTTTACACAATCCGTTGACTTTAAAGATGGAGAAGGAATCGTTTATGTCAGTTCTATGCATTTATTAAAGTATGTTAAATATTATTTCTATTTTGCCTTATTTGTCAGTTTACTGATATTCTTTTTACCAACTTTTATTTTTATTAGAAGAAAGGTTAAATATATTAATGTTTTAAAACAAGAAGTTTTAAATATGTCACAAGGAGATTTAAATCATGAAATGACTATTCGAAGTAATGATGAATTGGCTATACTTGCAAGTGAAATGGATCGCTTAAGAATAGAATTAAATCAAAATATTGAAAATGAAGCAAAAATCAAAGAAGCTCATCATGAATTAATTACTTCTTTATCTCATGATTTAAGAACACCACTAACAACGCTTAGAGGATATTTAGATATTTTAAGTTTACATTGTTATAAAAATGAACAACAAATGGATCATTATTTAAAAGGATGTATTGAAAAAACTGAACAAATCAAGGATTTATCCAATAAGACTTTTGAATATAGTTTGGTTTATGAACAAGATTTTTCCATACAACTTGAAAAAATATCAAGCCAAGAACTCCTCGACTATTTTCAAGATAATTTAGAATATTTAGAATTAGAAGGATTTCATCTCCAAAAAGAAATCAACTTTCATGAAAAAGAACTTTTTCTAGATTTTTCAATGATAAAACGTTTGATCAATAATCTTTGTTCAAATATCATGAAATACGCTCAAAAAGAAAAAGATGTCCTTGTTGAATTTTCTATGAAACAAGATCAATTAAAAATAGTCTTTCAAAATGAAAAAAAACAAGATCTTCAACATGTTGAAAGTAATAAGATTGGTTTGAAAAGTGTTCAAAGAATTGTTGACATGCATCATGGTAATCTTTTTATTCAAGATCAAGATTTCTATACTGTTATTATTATCTTACCAACGACCTAACAATTTAGTTGTTAGGTTTTTATGTATAAAAAAAGCCTCACTATGTGAGACTTAAGCATTTGTTTCAGGCTTGATCATTTTCAATTGTTTCATGATTTTACGAATATGATAAAGACTTTCAGCGATATTTAAACCATGATCACCAATTCTTTCAAAATCAGTTAAGATTTTTGTATAGATAACACTGTTTTCTGTTGTACATTTCTTTTCTTTTAAACGAATAAGTTGATTAACGGTGAATTGATGTTGTGTTTTATCAATATTATCTTCCATGACATCAACTTTATCCACGATATCTTTAAATTCATCATAATCCATAATAATTAGTTCATCTAAGATATTATTACAAAGACTTTCCATGATATTAATTTCTTTTAAAGCATCTTCAGAAAAATGAGTATCATCTTTTGCAAGTCTTTGCGCTCTAGCGGCAATGTTCATGGCATGGTCACCAATTCTTTCTAAATCAGAAGAAAGTTTTAAGAACAAGACAATTGATTGAGAACTTTCTGCTTGGAATTCATGAGAAATAACAGCTGTTGTAAAATCAATAACTTGTTGATTTAAATAATTAATATATTCTTCATCTTTTTGTAGACGTATGTATTTTTCTTCATCATAATGATCTAATAATTCAAAAGCACGTTTTACATTATGATTAGCAACATTTAACATATGTTGTGTTTCATTAAATAATTGTGTATTGGCAATGGCACTTGTACCAATATGATAATCATTATCAAAAATACTAAAGTCCAAATATTTTAATTGCATATCTTGTTGATCTTCTTCGCTGTCAGGTAAAATGCGACAAGCAAGATCAACCAATTTTGTCCCGATTGGAAGTAAGAGTAATGTTGTTGTTACATTGAAAATGGTATGTACATTGGCTATTTGAGCCGCTACATTACTTGGTGTTAAACTTTGAACAAGATTAGCAAATGGGAAAAGCATACTAATTGTCACAAATAAAACGGTTCCAATAATATTAAATGATAAATGAATAATTGTTGTTCTTTTAGCATTTTTTGATGTTCCAATAGAGGCTAAAACGGATGTGATACATGTCCCAATATTTTGTCCAAATAAAACATAAATAGATGATGAAAGTGTCATAACACCACTTTTAGCAAGGGCTTGTAAGATTCCAACGGAAGCTGATGAACTTTGAATTAAAGCAGTAAATAAAGCCCCAACTAAAATACCAATAAATGGATTTTGGAATTTAGAAATAAGTCCAACGAATTCTGGCATTGTTCTTAAAGGAACCATGGCACTTGACATTGTTTCCATACCAATAAATAAAATACCTAAACCACCGATGACACCACCAATAGCATCCAATTTTTGACTTTTGAAAAAGACGATCATCGCCACTCCAATAAAAGCAATCAATGGCGCAATCGCAGTAATATCGATGGCAATCAATTGACCGGTAATAGTTGTACCAATATTGGCCCCCATAATGACCCAAACAGCACTGGTAAGTGACATTAACCCAGAATTAACAAAACCAACAACCATGACAGTCGTCGCAGATGATGATTGGATGATGGCTGTTACAAGGGCACCAACAAGGACTCCTAAAATACGATTTGATGTTAATTTTTCTAAGATTGTTTTCATTTTATCACCGGCAGCCATCTCTAAACCATTAGACATCATGTTCATTCCATAAAGGAATAAAGCGAGACCACCTAGCATTGAAAATAGATTTGTAAGTTTCATATAAATCCCCCTATATCCGCAAGTAGCTTAACACTTTCTTAAGGCAATGTATATAAACTTAACATATTCTTAACAAAAAAATAAAGGTTATAAACCTTTACTTTGATGAATGTATTTTGTTTTTAAAAAACGATAAGGCTCCATAAAATCACGCATTTCCTTTGCGTTAAGCTCTCCACCAGAAGTCACCTTATCAAAAACGGCTTGATTTTTTTGAGTTACTTCTTTAATTTCTTCTTCTGCTTCAGCTTTACCATGTTCACTAAAAAAACGAATAAAGTATTCCTCTGTTTGTTTAGCCATATCTTTTGTATTTAATAAAACCCAATTTTCTTGATGAACAACATCAATTAAATTAATAAGGGTTCTTGCCACTTGTTCTTGATCAATCATTTTTTCCACCTCATTTACATTATAACAAAAAATAAATAAGTATGTTATAATAATCTCCAATGAAAGGATGTGTTTGTATGAAAAAACCAATAATTGCGTTAACGCCTTTAGTAGATCAAGAACAAGAAAGTGTTTGGATGCTTCCTGGTTATTTTGAAGGAATTAGTGAAGCAGGGGGAATACCTGTGATGCTTCCTTTAATAAAAGATGTAGATGAAATTAAAGAAGTTGTTCAAAGATTTGATGGTTTTATTATTACGGGTGGACATGATGTAGATCCAAAGTTATATCATGAAGAAAAGAAAGACTACTGTGGTACTTTATGTAAAGAAAGAGATGTTATGGAAATGGTGCTCATTCCAGAAATTATTAAACAGGATAAACCGATGATGGGGATTTGTCGAGGTCATCAAATCATCAATGTATGTTTAGGGGGAAGTTTATATCAAGATTTAGATAAAGAATATAAACTTACAGATATTCATCGACAACCTGCTCCTTATGATAAGCCAAGTCATGAAGTAAAAATATTAAAAGAAACACCGCTTTATCATCTAATTAAAAGAGAAAGTATGTTTGTTAATAGTTGTCATCATCAAGCAATTAAAGAATTAGGATCAAAGCTATTGCCAATGGCCTATTCTCCTGAAAAATTAGTAGAAGCATTTTATATGCCAAGTTGTCGTTATATTGTTGGTTATCAATGGCATCCAGAAATGATTTTTAAGAAAAGCATTGAAAATCAAAAAATATTTAAAGAATTTATCAAAGTATGTCAATAATTTTAGAAAATTATATTGACTTTCGTTTTTTTAGATAGTATACTTAACTAGCTTTAAGTTAATAGAAAGCAAATGTTGGTTCCTTGGCCAAGTTGGTAAGGCAACAGACTGCAACTCTGTCATCATCGGTTC
>JAUNWT010000026.1 GCA_030540195.1 Bacillota bacterium
GCCATAATAAAAAGTGAACCTCCTAAGTTGTCCAACTTTTTCGGTTCACTTCATAACTCCGGATTTTATTATGCTTCAACTGATCTTGTAGAATAAACTTTTTGATCTTTATATGGATCAGGTCTAAATAACATGTATAACATGAATGCAAGAACAACGAATGCAACAACTGTCCAGAATCCAAATGTTCCATATAATACTAATGAACCAATTTGATATACCATTAATGCGATAGCATAAGCATATACGTTTTGGAAGATAATTGCAAACCAGAACCATTTTCTATCATTTAATTCGTTAGCCATTGTTGAAATAGCAGCTAAACATGGTGAATCTAATAAGTTAAAGATTAAGAATGATAATGCAGCCATTGCAGTTGGGAACCATTGAGCAACACCAGCAGCAACGTTTACAGCATCTTCTGTATCACCAGCAACATTAGCTAATACACCCATTGTAGAAACGATTGCTTCTTTAGCTGAGAATCCAGTTAATGATGAAGCAACTGATTGCCAGTTACCAAATCCAAGTGGAGCAAAGATTGGAGCAATAACATTACCAATAACAGCGATTAAACTATTAGCAGTATCTTCTACCATACCAAATGATCCACCTTCAAATCCGAATGTAGATAAGAACCAAATAATGATACAAGCAACAACTAAAATTGTACCAGCTTTAATTAAGAATGCTTTTAATCTTTCCCATACGTGTAATAATACAGTTTTAACACTAGGAATATGATATTCTGGTAATTCCATTACGAATGGAGCAGGTTTACCAGAGAATGGTTTTGTTTTCTTTAAGATAATAGCAGCAACTAAGACAGCAACAATTCCCATGAAATACATTGCAGGAGCGATAAGCCCTCCAGCTTCCCATCCAGCAACTTTACCAGCCATAACTCCACCTAATAAAGCGATAACAGGTAATTTTGCACCACAAGGAATAAATGTAGCAGTCATAATAGTTAAACGTCTATCATTATCTTGTTCGATTGTTTTAGATGCCATGATAGCAGGTACACCACAACCAGAACCAATTAATAATGGAATAAAGCTTTTTCCAGATAAACCGAAATATCTAAATACTCTATCCATGACGAATGCAATACGAACCATGTAACCACAATCTTCTAAGATTGATAAGAATAAGAATAAGATTGCCATTTGAGGTGCGAAACCAATAACTGCACCAACACCACCGATGATACCATCAACGATAACAGCAGATAATAAACCACTTGCTCCAACTGAACTTAAGAATCCAGATACAGCATCTTGAATAGCTACAACAAAGACATCATTTGTCCAGTCAGTAACAAATGTACCAACAGTTGTAACCGAGATATAGTAAACAACATACATGATTAATAAGAAAATAGGAATTCCTAAGAATCTGTTTGTTACGATTTTATCGATTTTGTCAGAAATTGTTAATTTTTCTTTTGGTTTTTCAACAGTTGTTGAAATTAATTTTTGAATATAAGTATAACGACCATCAGTAACAATACTTTCCATATCGTCATCTAATTCAGTTTCTAAATCTTTTCTTAATGCATCAATAGTTGTTTTAGCTTGAGCATCTAAAACAATATGATTCATTACTTTTTCATCGTTTTCTAAAACTTTAACAGCATACCATCTTTTTTTGTTAGCAGCGATTGTTTCAGATAAAGCAGGAATAACAGTATCAATTGCTTTTTCAAGTTTTTCACTGAAATTAGCTCCTGGTAATTGATGTTCACCTTGTTTAGCAACTTTAACAGCTTCAGCAATTAATTCTTTTAAACCTGTTCCTTTTAAAGCAGAAGTTTCAATAATAGGACAACCTAATACCATTGATAAACGTTTTGTATCAATTTTTAAACCTCTTTTTTCAATTAAGTCTGCCATATTTAAAGCAATAACTACTGGAACACCAGTTTCAATTAATTGAGTTGTTAAATATAAGTTTCTTTCAATATTAGTCGCGTCAACTAAGTCAATAATGACATCTGGATCTTCATTTAAAAGAAAATCACGGCTGACAACTTCTTCTAATGTATAAGGAGATAAAGAATAAATACCTGGTAAATCGACAACAGTAATATTATCTTCTTTGTTTCCTTTTACTTTTCCTTCTTTCTTTTCTACAGTAACACCTGGCCAGTTACCAACATATTGATTAGCACCTGTTAATGCGTTAAACATTGTTGTTTTACCACAGTTAGGGTTACCTGCAAGCGCAAATTTAATATTCATTTTTAACTTTCCCCTCCGTTATTCAACTTCAACACATTGTGCATCGTTTTTTCTAACTGATAATTCATAACCTCTGACAGTAATTTCAACAGGATCTCCAAGAGGAGCAACTTTTCTAATGTATAATTCTACCCCTTTAGTGATACCCATATCCATAATACGTCTTTTGTAAGCTCCGTCACCTTCAATTTTCTTAACAGTGACAGTGCTACCAACTTCTACTTCATTAAGTTTCACAACACTTCCCCCTTTTCTACACCATGATACGTTTTGCCATATCTTCATTAATAGCAACGCGAGAATCCTTGATATTAACAATCACATTTCCCCCGATTGCCGAAACAACAGAAACTTCAGCACCAACAACAAAACCAAGATTATTTAAAAATCTTCTCGTTTCTTCATTGCCACCAATTCTTTTGATTTCACCGGTTTCTCCTATGTTTAACATTGTTAACGGCATCTTACTTACCTCCTCAAGAATTTGTCCTCGCTAACCACATTAGGTTACGCTAATTTGATTAGTATTTGCTAACTATAAGACATAAAATATAGTTAGACTTCTCTAACTTCACATAGAATATACTTCATTTTAAAATAGATGTCAACCCTCTTTCAACAATTTACAACGAGCTTACTCATTGCTTATTTACCTTAAAATATGGTATAATACAGTAAGAGGTGATGCGCATGAATTTACAAGAATCAGGAGAAATGTACTTAGAAACCATTCTCGTTTTATCAAAAAAGAATAAAGATGTTCGTTCTATTGATATTGCAAGAGAATTAAATTATTCCAAGCCAAGTGTTTCTCGCGCTATTGGTTTATTAAAAAAAGATGAATATATTATCGTAGATAGTAAAGGATATATCGAATTAACTGAAAAAGGTGCTGAAGTAGCAAATACTATTTATGATCGTCATGACACATTATCTTCATTTTTTGAAAGTATCGGTGTCAGCCATGAAACAGCTGTTAATGATGCATGCCGTATCGAACACGTTATTTCTACTGAAACAATGAATAAAATAAAAGAACACATGAAACAAAAATAACTCCATTCAATGGAGTTATTTTATTACCTCTATAAACAAAAAAAGGTAAGTGATCTTACCAAACTTTTGCTTCACTTAATAATCTTATGATAGGAAAAAGGAATTTGGCTAATTTAAGTTAAATAATCATAAGACAATTAAACGAATAGTATTGCAGCAACGATGACACTGATTTGTAAAGCCAGAGCCATCAAGCTGCGCTTGAATTTCTTTTTCATAGCTCTTCGACCTTTCTATGAGTTATCTCTCGCTAACTACAACTATATGTTAGCATAGGCTAACTATAGTGTCAATAAATATATGCCATTTTTTATAAAAATATTTTTACATTTATTCTTGATTAAGTATGTATCTTTCCTTAATCGTTTCATGTATAATATTTATTAATAAAACAAAAAAAAGAAAAGAGGTGAAAATATGCCAAGACCTGGAGCTGGAGGTGGCGGTCATCGCTCATCAGGAGGACACTCAAGTAGCCGTGTAGGCGGTGGGCATCACGTAGGAAGTTCATCACATCGCCCTACAGGTGGTTCATCATTTAGTAGAGGTCCTTCCTATGGCGGTGGATACCATCACGAACCCCCACCACCAAGACCACCACGAAGAGGATATTATGGCTATCGTAGACATACTTATACTCGTTCATCAAGCGGTTTAGGAACACTTATTGCTTGTTTCATTGTATTTGCAATCATTATTTTTAGCTTTTTTATGATAAGTAGTGATCATAGTGATGTTACTTCAACAATTAACAGGGAAAAAATAGAAAATCCTGTAGCTTATGATAATAATTGTATTAAAGATGATTTAGGCTATATTGAAAATCAATCAAAACTCTCTAAAAACCTTAAAAACTTCTACAATAAAACAGGAATTCAACCTTATATTTATTTAAAGAGTTATGATGAAAATTTGACAAGTGACGATCAAAAAGATGAATATGCTCAAAGCTGGTATGAAGAAAATATTGACAATGAAGACACCTTCTTATTTGTTTACTATGCAGATCAAAATCCAAATGAAATAGGTTATATGTCTTATGTCAATGGAAAGCAAGTGACTTCGGTAATGGATAGTGAAGCAGTTGATATTTTTTGGAACTATATTGATCGTTATTGGACCGATGATTCACTTTCTACGGTAGATGTTTTTACGAAAACATTTGATTCAACCGCTAAAACAATTATGAAAAGATCAACAACAAGTAAGGATATTATCAAGATTGGATTAATTATTGTTGGTATTGTCATCGTTATTGGGGGAATTATTTATATCTTACGTATGAAATTTAAACGAGACAAAGAAAAAGCCAAAGAAACGGTCGAAATATTAAAAACACCTCTTGATAAATCAGATGATTTAAGAGACAAATATTTAAATGAAGAAGGGAAAGAATAACTATGGGAATTTTAACAAGATTTACAGATATCATGAAAAGTAATATTAATGCTTTATTAGACAAATGTGAAGATCCAGCAAAAATGATTGATCAAACATTAAGAGACTTAAGAGAAGATCTAGCACAAGTCAAAAAAGAAACTGCAAACATTATTGCTGATGCAAAAACTGCAGATCGTCAAGTTAAAGAATGTGAAGAAGAAATCGCTAAATATACAACAGCTGCACAAAACGCTTTAAAAGCAGGTAACGAAGATGATGCTAGAACATTGATTGCTAAAAAACAACAATATGAAAGCAATCTTGTTTCATACAAAAAAACACAAGAACTTACACATGTCAATGCTGATAAAATGCGTCAAATGCATGATAAATTAGTTAATGACATTGAAACATTAGAAGCAAGAAGAGATGCTATTAAAGCAACTGTTGCTTCTGCTAAAGCACAAGAACATATTAATAAAATTGTTTCTGGTGGAGATAAAGCAAAATCTTCTATGGAATCATTTGAACGTTATGAAAAGAAAGCAGAAAAAATGCTTGATGCAGCCACAGCTGAAGCTGAATTAAATGCTCATACAAGCGCAGCTTCTACCCTTGCTGATAAATATACATCAAATGGTAGTGATGCTTCTGTTGAAGATGAACTAGCTGCTATGAAAGCAAAACTTGGATTATAATAACACTTAGGGGATATACATTTATTTGTATATTCCCTTTTTTGTATTATAATGTCCTCGAGGTGAAACTATGAATAAAAATAACTATCATACACATACAACAAGATGCTTTCATGCTATCGGTCAAGATGAAGAATATGTAAAAGCAGCCATTCAAGCAGGAATCAAAGAACTTGGCTTTTCTGATCATACACCTTGGCATTATGATTCTTCTTTTAGAGCAACCATGCGTATGCCAGAAAGTCAATTAGATGATTATATTGAAAGTATTCGCTCTCTTAAAGATAAATATAAAGATCAAATCTCAATATTAATTGGTTTAGAATGTGAATACTTTGAAAGATATATGCCTTGGCTTGAAAACATGTTAAAAGATAAAAAAATAGATTATATTATCTTAGGAAATCATTATTATCAAACAGATGAACTTCATGATTATTTTGGCAGTCCTGTTGATAAAGCCCACTTAAAAGCTTACGTCGATCAATGTATTCAAGCAATTGATACTGGACTTTATAGCTATATTGCCCATCCTGATCTTGTTTACTACGATCCAGATTCAAAACTTTATCAAGAAGAAATGGCGCGTTTATGCGCTTATGCTAAAGAAAAAGATATGCCTTTAGAATTTAATCTTTTAGGTTTTATGTCGGGCAGACATTATCCAAATGAATCTTTTTGGAAAATTGCGAGCAAATATAAAAATAAAGCTATCATCGGTTTTGATGCCCATTCTCCAGATTCTTTACTGCGTGATGATATTTATCAACAAGCTTTCAATTATCTTTCTTCTTTAGATGTTGAACTTATTGATACTATTAAGACATTAAAAAAATAAGGACAACGTCCTTATTTTTTTAGTCTACAGATTTTAATGCTTCTAACATATCTACACTCTTTAATTTATGATTAACAACATATTTTAATACATAAGAAATTACTGTAATCACAATAAATGGAATAATAAATGCTCCTACCCATTTAACTGGATTAAACATAACTTCATCTGGTGGCACAACAGCTAAAATATAACTGTGTAATGCCATACCAATAAACCATCCTACGACAATTCCTATTGCTGATAAAATAATTGTTTCTCGATAAATATACATAGTAACTTCAGGATCATAGAATCCTAATACTTTAATCGTTGATAATTCACGAATACGTTCAGAAACATTGATATTTGTTAAGTTATAAAGAATAACTGTTCCAAGTAAGATAGCTACTAAGATAAGTACAATCATAATCTTATTTAATGATGTAACGATTGTATCTACTAAAGTTGTCATTGTGGTATTTTGAACAACCCCTTTAACCGCATCTAATTCCATAAAACGTGATGCTTGTACTTTCGTATTATCAATACTACTATCTTTTAATCTCATTAAGTAAGCATTACTTGTATAATCTTCTTTATAAATCTTTTCATAAGCTTGTTCATTCATAAAGATGAAATGTCCTGTATACATTTCACAAATACCTGAAACTTTTGCTGTTCTTTCAACATCATTACTATCATTAAAAGTAAAGTAATCTCCAACTTTTACATCTAGTAATTTTGCTAATCTTTCTGAAATAATGACACCATCATTACTGAATTTTAAAGCTTTTTGTGATTTTCTTTCATTTAATGAAATATATTGATTAAAATCTTTATCGTTTTCACTCACGATCATTGTCATACTTTGACGATCATTTTTAGTTCCACTTTCTTTACTTACACTTTCGTAATGAACAGGAGTAGAACTTTTAATTTTAGAATCATCTAATAAAGTAATCAATTGATCTTTATCTTTTTTCGTTGCTGTTTCGTTTTGAGCAACAATCATATCATATTTAAGAATACTTCCAAATTGACTCGCTTTAATACCAGAAATAGAATGTTGCACACCAAATCCTGTAAAGATCAAGGCAACAGCTCCTGCAACTCCAAAGATTGTCATAAACATTCTTTGTTTATATCTAAAAATATTACGACATGTTACTTTATGTGTAAAACTTAAACGTTTCCAAATAAAAGTAATATGTTCCATAAAAATCTTAGAACCTTCTGCTGGTGGTTTTGGTAATAATAAACTTGCTGGTTGTTCTTGTAATTCTCTTTTAGCCACAACATACGCTGGTACGACTGCTGAAACAAAGGCAAGAATAACAGCAACGAGAGAAACAATTGGATAAAAATGCATTTCAATAGTTGGTACAATAAAACCATTATGATAAGCATTGTAAACAATAAATGGTAATAAAGTATGTCCTAAAATAATTCCTAAAACAGTTCCTAACATTCCCGCAACAAAACCATAAACACAGAACTTTTTAATAATATCATTGTCTTCATAACCAAGGGCTCTTAATGTTCCTGCATTAATTCTTTCTTCATCAACAAATCTTGCCATTGTTGTAAGAGTAACTAAGGCAGCAACGAAATAAAGAAAGACTGGAAAAATCTTAGCAAGTGAATCAACGATTTCCGAAACTGTTTCATAGATTTTATAGCCTTCCCCTCCAGGAATTTCACGACGTGTATCAACGTTATAAACTGGAGCAGTTAATTGATCTAAGGATTCTTTGGCATCATCGATTTTTTCTTGATTTTCTTCAATTTCTTTTAAGGCATCCGGTTCTTTTTCATCAAATTCATTTTTCTTATCTAAATATTCTTGTTCTTTAGAAGCAAGTTCTTCTTTTGCACTTGTAAGTTGTGCTTTTCCACTTTCATATTGTGATTTAGCACTTTGTAATTGTGCTTTGGCACTGTTTAACTGTGCCCAGCCACTATCCAATTGACTTTTCGCACTAGTCAATGTGGCACTTGCACTAGCAAGTTGATTTTTATAAGCTAAAAGTTCTTGATTTTTTGTAGCTAGAGTATTTTTAGCGTTATTTAATTGAATACTATTACTTTCTAATTGACTTTTTCCATCATCTAAGGCTGCTTTGGCACTTGCAAGTTGTTGCTTAGCTACTGCAAGTTCTTGTTTTTTTACATCAAGTTGTTCTTGGGCACTTTCTAATTGAGTTCCTTGTTGTAATAAACCTTGATATTCTTGATTGATCGCATTGTATTGCGTTTGTAAAGCAGTAAGTTGTTGTTCAAGCTCTAATTTCTTATCTTCTGGAAGTGGTTGTGTTAAAGCTGCTTGAAGTGCTTGAATATTACTTTGTAATTCATTTAAGCCACTTTCATATTGTGCTTTTCCTCTTTCATATGCTACTTTCTTTTCATCAAGTTCACTTTGTGCTTGATTAATTTGATTTTCTGATGCAGTTACTTGTGCATTTTTTTCGTTATATGCGTTTAAATTCGTTTGATATTCTTCTTGTTTACTTTGAAGTAAAGCTTCATTTTGGCTTATTTGAACTTGTGCACTGTTTAGTTGGTTTTGACCATCTGTTAGCTCTTCGCTTTTAACGTTATATTCATTTAAACCACTTTGATATTCTTGTTGTTTACTTTTTAATAATGCTTCATTTTGATTGATTTGATTTTGAGCATTAGTTATTTGATTTGCAGCATCATTAAGCTTTTGTTCATTGCTTGCAATTAAATTCTTGGCATCTGCAATTTGATTAGCGGCATCCGCTAATTGATTACGCGCATCGTCTAATTCATTTTTAGCGTCATCTAATTTATCTTGATTTTCTTGAATTGTTTCATTTGCATCATCTTTAATGGTTGTCAATGTAAGTTGTGGTTGATCAACAAGCAATTTATTTAATTCATCTTTATGCTTTTGAATTAAATCTGTGTATTCATCACTATAAGGATCTAACCCTTTTGTATCTTTGAAAGTAATCTTTGCCATCATATAAACATCACTATCAAAAACATCTTTACTTACAACTCCAAAGCTATCTAATGAACCAGTTCCTGCTGTGGTTTGTCCTTTATTTTCTTTTGAAAGAATTTCTCCAGATTGAATATAACCGACAACTTTAAACTTCGTTTTCTTTAAGACTTTAGAACCTAAAGCATCACTTTTTTCACTAAATGAAATCACTGAATTGATTGGATATTGATCTTGATAATTCACATCGATTGCTATTTCATTTTGTTTTGTTGGTAGACGCCCTTTTTCTATTTCATATTTAGAAATATCTTTTGGTTTTGAAAATAAACGGAAACTGACATCACTGTTTTTAACAACAACATCTTTTAAATAGATATATTCAACATCATCAATTCCTTTTGCCTTTTCAATAACCTTTTGATCATCTTCACGTATACCATAATCACCAATAACACTTAAATCCGCAACATTCAACTTTTCAAAATAGGTTTGTCCTGTTGCTCTCATATTTGGTCCTGTAACAAATAAACCAACAAGAGCAAATGACCCTAAAGTCATCAACAACATAATTGAGAAAAATCTTCCTAAAGAATTCTTAAAAGAATTTTTAATATCTTTCCATAAAGTTTTCTTCTTCATCGCTAACACCTACCATTCAATATCAGCAATCTTTGTTGGATTTTTATTGATTTCAATTGATTTTACTTTAGCATCATGCATACGAATTACACGATCAGCCATTGGCGCTAATGCCGCATTGTGTGTAACAATAATAACCGTTGCTCCTTTTTTACGAGACATGTCTTGTAAAATTTGTAAGACTTGTTTACCTGTATTGTAATCCAACGCACCTGTTGGTTCATCACAAAGTAAGATCTTAGGATTTTTAGCTACCGCTCTAGCAATCGCCACACGTTGTTGTTCTCCCCCAGATAACTGTGCTGGGAAGTTGTTGATACGATTTTCAAGTCCAACATCTTTTAAAACTTGAATAGGATCTTGTGCATCTTTGACAATTTCTGAAGCCAATTCAACATTTTCTTTTGCTGTTAAATTTGTGACAAGATTATAGAATTGGAAAACGAAACCAACATCTTTTCTTCGATACGTTGTAAGTTCTTTTCGATTAAAGTTAGAAATATTATTTCCATCAATAATCACATCTCCTGAACTATTGGTATCCATTCCTCCTAGAATATTTAGAACTGTTGATTTACCAGCTCCTGATGAACCTAATATAACAACTAGTTCACCTTTTTCTATTTGGAAACTCACATCGTTATTAGCAATAACTTCACCATCACCCATCTTATAGCGTTTATAACTATGAATCATTTCTATATAGCTCATACATATCTCCTTCCTAACCTTAAATGAACAACATGTTGATTTAAGATCATCAATATAGTAAAATAGATATAGAAGATAATCAATAATCATATTTCAACAATGTGTTGATTTAAGGAGAAAGTTATGCAAAGAAATACAGAAACAAAAGGTTTAATTAAAGAAGCATTTACCGTTTTAATGAAAGAAAAAGGGTTTCACACCCTTACTGTCAGTGATATTACAAGGAAAGCAGGAATTAATCGAGGAACATTTTATCTTCATTATGTTGATAAATATGATTTACTTGAAAAATTAGAAGAAGATTTATTAAATGATTTAACAGAAATCTTATTAAAGAAATATGATAATCATTTTGATAAGCCTAAAGAAATTATTCCCTATCAAGCGATCTTAAGTGCCTTATACTATGTCAAAGATGATTTTGATTTTATTCAAGTGCTTATTAGTGAAAATGGAGATATGTCTTTTATTAATCATTTTAAAGAACTCTTACAAAAATCAATGAAAGAAAATATTTTAAAAACAGGTATTTTAAATTATTCTCAAAAAGGATTACCTGAGGATTATGCTAATGAAATGTTACTTAGTAGCACAGCTTCGGTTATTTTATTATGGATTAGAAAAGGGGGCATTGAAACCCCTGAAGAAATCGCTCATATTATTAATCAATCAAAAGATATTTCACCTTATGAACTTTTAATATAACAAAAAACTATCAAGAATCTAAAACAGATCTTGATAGTTTTTATTAACAAGTTCAATTGCTTGTTTTCCTGAAAGATGTTCAATGGTAATTTCTATACAACAAAGAATTTTCCATTCTTTTCGTATTTCCTTTTCTACTGCTACCTCATCTTCATTATATTTTAAACCTAATGTTTCAATAGCATGATAAATTTCATCATCATCTTGTAAAATACGTGCTTTGCCAAAAAGAATCACACTTCTAAAATAAGTTGTCAATTCTTCTTCAATGACATCTTCTTGATCAATAATACTCATTGATATTTTAGGATTATTTTTAATAGCATCTATTTTATGCCCTTCTTTAGCTCCATGAAAATAAATCTTTCCATCTTCATAAACAAAGTTAATAGGTACAGAATAAGGATACCCGTCATCACCAACCAAAGCAAGCGTTGCCGTTTTTGCTCGTCTTAAAATAGCTAAACATTGTTTTTCTGTTAGTTTTTGTTTTTTTCTTCGCATTTCTCTAAACATATGATCACCTATATTTCTAATGTAAAAAATTTATGTAAAATATCTTTAGTAACTTCTCTATTTTCTTTGTTAACCAAAATAGTTAGATGATCTCCTAAATGTAATACAGTATCTCCTCGAGGAACAATTTCTTCAATACCACGATTAATAGAAAGAATGACACATTCTTTAGGTAAGCCTAATTCTTTAATTGGTTGATCTAAACAGCATGAACCTAATTCAATAGAATAATGAAGAATTTCTTTTTCTTCAAGCGAGATTTCATGATTACCATTTTTAATCATACGATTTAATAAGCTATGATAAATTGGTTCACATCTTACCATATTAGCGACAATATACCCGACAAAACTACATACGGCAATTGGTAAAAATTGTGATAAACTTCCACACATTTCCGCAATAAGGACAATTCCTGTAATAGGGGCACGGACAATACTTGCGAAAAGTCCAGCCATTGCTACCACGATAAAGTTATTAAAGTACATTGTTGGGACCCCACAATATGTTGTAACAACAATGGCATAACCACAACCAATCAAACTTCCTAAAACAAGTAAAGGAAAGAAGATTCCTCCTGGTGCTCCTGAACCAAAGGAAATAAGTGAAAAAACAAATTTCATAAGTAAAAGTAAAAGAACAGAGCTTAAAACATAATTTCCTTCATGAAGTAAATCAATAATATGATGTCCTCCACATAAAACATCTGGATAGAAAATCATAAAACCAATAGAAATAATTAAAGGAATATAAATCTTTTGATTATTCTTTAAAAAAGTAATTTTGTCATACATTTTTAAAGTAAACATTGTTGTCTTATTATAAAGGACCCCTAATAACCCAACAATGATTCCTAAAATAATTAAAAAACCATATTGACCTAAAGGTAAACTTTCTACTAATGGAAAATAAAGAGATGGTGTCATCCCAAAAATATTCTTACTAATAAAATCTCCCGTTAAAGAAGCCACCATAACCGTTACTAAAGCAAGTGGTGAAAAATTTTTATGAATTTCTTCTAAGGCAAATAATACACCTGCAAGTGGTGCATTAAATGCAGCAGAAAGTCCTGCAGCTGCCCCACATGTTAAAAGATACTTTTCTTCCAATTTCATTCTTTTAAAAACAGAAGCTAATCCTTTACCAACCATCGCTCCTAGTTGAATACTTGGTCCTTCTCTACCAAGAGATAACCCACCAACAATTGAAAGTGTTCCAGCGACCATCTTGGCAAGAATGACCTTATACCATTTTTCATCTATTTGATCAATCATTTCCGCTTCTACTTGTGGAATACCACTTCCTGAAATATAAGATTCATATTTTAAAAGTCTTGAAATAATAAAACCAATGACTAAAACGCAAACAATCCATAAACATAAATGAAGTGTATTATTTTTAATATAATCGACAATAAAATAAGCAATCTTTTCACCATAAGACAACATCAATCTATAAATAACTGCCACGATTCCCGCTAATATACCTACAATAAATCCTTCTAATAACACAATATTATCAAAACGACTTTTTGAACTTAAAAAGCGTGCAATTGAAAACTCTTTTCTTTCCATAACTCTCCCCCAATTCGATTTTCATTATAACACTTTGTCTAAAAAAAAAGAAACTGTACAAAAACTAAAAATGGTAGAACATCTAAATTATGTCCTACCAAACTTTTAAATATTATTTTTTCATTATTAAAGATACTTATTTCAGTGTAGTATAATCTGGAAAATTAAAATCAATTCCTATTTTATCAAATAGTTTTTTAATTTTTAGATAGTCATTTTTATTTTCTGAAAGCATCCCATTATATACAACACTATTCTTTTGGAAAATAATATATGATAATTCTCCACCTCCATCTTTGCCGAAGGAAACCTTTGAACCATCAGATCCTTTATAAATCTTTCCTCCACCTAATCCACCTTTAACCGCAGAAAATTTTTCATTGGCATAATCATCATTTTTCATATAATAAATGAAGAAATTACCTAATCCATAAATTTCTTGAAAATCAGTGTAAACTGCACAATCATACGATTTTAAAACTCCATCTTCGCCTTCTTCCCCATAATCCTTTACTTCAAATCCATTAGGATATATTCCATTTTCTCTATAATCCGGAGAAATTTCATCAGCATCTTGTTCTTTCATTGTAAAATCAGCAATATCACTAAAAATATCAGCTGCTTGTTCATCTGATTTTTCATATGCAACTCTAGCTTCTTCACTCACTTCTTTACTTTTAAATGGGTTCCAAGCACCTGTAATAATCATTGCAACAACACAAAAAACCACAAATCCCCCTAAGGTAATTAACACAGTTTTTTTGTTACTATGTTTCTTTTCTTTTTTATCCATTCCATCATTTCCCCTCATAAAATGTCTTGTAACTTAATTATATATAGTTATACAGTTATTAGTCACTAGAAAGTTTCAAAATTAAAAAACTGTACAATTATTTTTGTACAGTTAATGAATATAATTTTTCATAATAATATTATAAACACCTAATAAACTTAATCCTATTAATCCCATAAAGATCATACTATTGGTAGTATCTCCTGTTTTTATTTTTTGTTTTTTTGTATTTGCTTTTTTTGTTTCTTGAAGGACTTCTGTTTTAATATTTTGTAATTCTGGTGCCATTTCTAAAACATTAGAATACCAAATGGTATCGCCTTTTAATTCATCGACATTTATAGATTCAAGAGGGACAGGGATTGTTTTGCCATTAATGATTAACTTCGTATTTTTATCAAAATAGTAATTTTCATTATATCCTTTATCATTTAATTTAAGATAAATATGATAAACATATTTTGTATTAGCTTTAAAGGAATCCATAAGATTTCCCCAACTTCCATTTTGACTACCATAGCGCTTATTCCAATAAGAGGAAGAAGTAATACCACCTAATGAACTATCCCAGCCTTCATGATCAATAGAATAAGGGACCTCTTTAGATGTAGAAGCGGTAAAGCTTGGTTTCTCTCCTACTTTAAAAGAAAGTGTTGCTCCATTAATTTCAATAGTGTCAATTCTTTTCAACTGTTTTCTTTGTTTTATAAGCTATTGCATAATTAGAAAAACTTGTTGTCTTAAAAGAAAGTGTATTTGTAGAAGAATCATACGTTGTAGAAAGTGTTTCATACGTACCATCATGTTTTTCATGAACAAGAACAACATCATTTCCATTTATTCTCTTTTCTAATTGAAGTTTAATATTAGCATCATGATTAAGTGTTAATAAAGGAGTTGTCCATGTATCATTAGCATTTCCTTTATAAACAACTTGATCTAATTTAATATCAAGATAAGAAACAATGGTATAGTTTTCCACCGCTTTTTCAAAGTTTGTTTTTTGAATATTTGTAGGTTCAACATCATTTACTGATAAAACAACAGAACCTGTATCAATTTCTTGATTACTAATTGTAATGCCTCCACCTTTAATTTCATTTGAAAGTATCTTCACTTGATCATCCACTTTTTCAAAAATACCACTTATATGCACATTGGTATCAGGCATAATATATTCAAAGATAGATTGTTCCTTACTTGCTTTTAAATTTTTATCATTGATTTTTAAAGATGTTAATTGATAACCATAGTCTGGTTTTAATTTCATGATGACTTTTGAACCAGGAATAATATTTGCCCAGCCACTTTTATCATTTTGATTAACATTTTTCAATCCTAAAGAATTTCCATTTTCATCTTGAATATCCAAAATTTCAATTGTTCCATTTTTTAAAAGTTCCTCTTCTTTTAAAGAAGAATTATTTGTTCGATCACTATCCCAAATAATTGTTCTTGGAATATTTGTCGTATCTTGACTTTTTGTTACAACAATTGAATATCTTGGTGCTGCATCCACTTTAAATTTTACTTGATCACTTGTTCCTTCTGGTAAAGACATTTCTTGATTATTAATAGTGACACTTCCGATATTTCCAAATCCAAAAGACATAACAATTTTAATCGTATTTTTTTCATCACCACTTTCATAACCTTTTCCAATACCTGTGATTTTAGATGATTCATTTCCTATTTTTTCATCATTGAAATAGACTTCCATCATAGCTCCTTGACATGTCGCTTCAATAGAAATATTATCTTGACCTGACATTTGCGCATGTACAGTCATAGGAATCATGATAAATGTCATACAAAACGAAAGTATATAACTTACAATACGTCCTATGAAATGATTTCTCTTATACTTCATGATAGCCCCTCCTTAATTTATATCCTATCATTGCCATATTATCTTTTATAGGCACCTTAAAGGAACAATAAGTGCCTACCTTTTCTTTTATTATAGAAATTAACTAAAAAAATGATATAAGGGACATCCGCCAATCGTCTTTTTGTAAAAAAATACCTTAAGATAAGGTATTTTCGTAATTATTATAAATATTTAGTAAAGAAACTCGTGATTTAACACCTGTTTTTTTATAAATAGCGGAGATATATCTTTCTAATGTTCGTTTAGAAACATACATATTATTCGCAATGTCTTGAACACTATCCTCTGTTGAAATAAGATATTCAAAGACTTCACTTTCTCTTGGAGTAAAAGCATAATGCTCTTTAATATTTAATAACTTCTCTTCTTTAGTAAGTAAAGCCTTTCGACTTTCACTAAGTTTTTCTATTAGATTTTTTCTTTGAATGACATAAACAAAAGCAATAATACTTACAAAGAAAAATAAACAAATAACTAAAATAACCGCTGTTAAATCTTCTTGTGAATTAATAAAAAATAAAGAACCTTTAGATATAAGCATAGCTGCAAGATTATTTACTCCTCTACCAAGTCCTGCCCATAAATCAGGAAATCTCATATATATCGCAATTTCCATAAAACTTGTCGTAAAAAAGACAACAAAGAAGCCTGAGGTCATGTAAAAAATAATCAATCCTATGAGATACAATTCTGAATACTTTAAAATAACAATACAAATTGTTGATAAGACCATCACATAATACATAGTCATACTCATAAAGCGACGTTCTTTTAAATCAAAAATGATTCCACCAACGAAACCACTTAAAGCCAATACGATACGTGGCAATTCTTCAATATTTACTTCTCCTGTTGCATGTAAAAGTGTGACTGCATTATCAAGGGTACTAAAAACACAAGACATCATAAAAACAAGTAATATTAATAAACCACCACATATTTGTCTTTCTTTTTTTACCATAGAAACATCCAAATGATGATTTAAGGTATTAGGAACTGTCGTTAGTATAAACATTAAAAGACACATAAAGATATCTAAAACAATACTTTCTATTAAAGGTACCGAAATAAAATTATTATTTATAAACTGTAAAAGAATTCCAATCATGTAAGATAAACCTACACAACGGGCAAGATACTTTTGATTTGGAAGTATACATAATGCCTTATAAGAAGTAACACCACCTAATCCTCCTAGAAAAAGAAATAAAACAAGTCCTGTTATAAGTGTTAAAGGATAGGTTGGATGTAAATAAATAATAGTAATCAACCCAATAATAACAACTGCACTAATTATGATACATATTTTACGAGGCAGTCCTTTAAAATAACGATTATATAAAGGATATAAAACAAATCCTAAACAACTCATTCCCAAGACATAATCTTGTGATAAAACAACTCTATTTTCAGAAACCAAAAGAGAAACCATGTCAACAAATAAATACTCTATTCCTAGAAAAATAAAAGTAAAAATTGACATTAAAGCAATCGCTTTTAGATAATTGCTTCTTTCTTTAAACGTATTCAAAACATCATCTCCTTTTTTCAGTTTCTTAAAATAACACAATTTTAAAATAATTACAATTTATAACAAAAGAGAGGTTGCCCTCTCTTCAACTACTTATCTTTTGGTTCATCTTTTTCATCATAGTAATTTCTTACTAATGATTGAGTTTTACGAATATGTTTTTCAACATTAGCCTTCGCAAGTGCTTTATCTTTTTTCACAATAGCATCATAGATTTCTTTATGTTCTTGTGCTGCTTCAATAAGACGATTTGGTTGTTTGATTGAATGTCTTGAAGTAACATGAATATAATAGTTAATATCTGATAACAATTGTTCAAAGTATTGAGAATGTGTTGCTCGATAGATAGCTTCATGGAAATCAATATTCACTTCTGTAAAACGTTCTTGATCGTTTTTTTCGGCATAGAATTCTAATAAATCATAGATTTCTTTAATACGATCTAATTCTTCTTGCGTAATACGATCAATGGCAAGTTGTACAGATAAACTTTCTAAAACAACACGAATTTCTAACATATCATCAATATCTCTTGATGAAAAACCTAAAACATAAACGCCTTTATTAGGAATACTTTTAACAAGTCCTTCTAATTCTAATTGTTTTAAAGCTTCACGAATAGGTGTTCTAGAAATATTTAATTCTTTAGAAAGAACAACTTCATTTAGTTTTTGTCCTTTTTCATATTCTTCATTTAAAATCTTATCTCTTAAAATACAAAAGATACGATGTCCTAAGGAACCATGTCCTGCATTTTCTAAAATATTTTTTTTCATACTATAACCTATCTATAATTGCTTGCGTAAACTCTTTTGTAGAAGCATTTCCACCAATATCACGCGTTACAATTTTCCCCTCTTCTACGACTTTTGATAGTGCATCACGTAATCGATTGGCTTGATCATTTTGTCCTAGAGCTTCTAACATTAATGCAAAAGCTAAAAGGAGAGCACTTGGATTGGCAATACCTTGTCCAGCAATATCAGGAGCACTTCCATGTACTGCTTCATAAATACGGTATTCATCACCAATATTTCCACTAGGCGCAAAACCTAAACCACCGACTAAACCGGCACATAAATCAGAAACAATATCTCCATATAAGTTTGGTGCAACCAATACATCAAATGTTTCTGGTCTTAAAACAAGTTGCATACACATATTATCTATGATGACTTCTTGTTTTTCAATTTCTGGATAATCCTTACCAACATTTCTAAAACATTCTAAGAATAACCCATCTGTAAATTTCATAATATTTGCTTTATGAATGGCTGTGACTTTTTTTCTTCCGTTTGCCTTAGCATATTCAAAAGCATAACGGCAAATCTTTTCACTGGCTTCTCGAGTAATTAATTTAATACCATGAGCAACATCTTCTCCTACCATGTATTCAATACCTTTATATAAATCTTCGGTATTTTCACGAATCATGACAAGATCAATGTTTTCATATTTAGAATCAATTCCTTTAAAAGAACGAATTGGTCTAACATTGGCATAAGTGGCAAACTTTTGTCTTAAAGCAACATTGACACTTCTAAAACCAGTTCCAATAGGTGTTGCTGTTGGACCTTTTAATGCCCATTTATATTCTTTAATGGCATCTACAAGTCCTGGTTCAAAGACTTCTTTTGTTTTGGCTGCATATTCTGCACCTGCTTGGTATTCTACCCATTCAATATCTAAATTCATGGCTTTGGTAATATCAACCACACTTTGTGAAATTTCTTTACCGATTCCATCACCTGGAATTAATACTGCTTTCATTAAAAGTCACCTCCTAATTCTTTAATTGCATTTAATAAACCACCATATTGAATCATTATTTTTTCCCTAGGTGATAATTTTAATTTTGCAGTAATTGTTTGATTATTTGTTTTATTGATTACTGTAATATCTTTATTGTTTTCAACACTATCTAATAAATTAATTAATTCATATTCATCTTGATCATTAAAGAAATCATAATCTTTTTGATCAATAACAAGTGGTAAAATACCATTATTAATTAAGTTAGAACGATGAATTCTCGCAAATGAAATAGCGAAGATTGCTTTAATTTTTAAATAATTAGGAACAAGGGCTGCATGTTCACGTGAAGAACCTTGCCCATAGTTATCTCCACCAACAATAAATCCTCCACCATTTTCAATACATCTATTATAGAATTGATCATCTACTTTACAGAAAGAGAATTTTGCAAGATGTGGAACATTACTTCGATATGGAAGTAATTTAGAATCCGATGGTACGATATGATCTGTAGAAATATTATCGCCTACTTTTAAACATACTTTACCAGTAAAGGTATCTGGTAATTTATCTCCACGAGGAACAGGTTTAATATTTGGTCCCATGTAAACTTCATTTTGAGGATCGTATTCATCAATAAAGAAATTCTTATTCTTCACAAATGGTGTATTTTCAATATCATCTAAATACATATCATCTTCAAATTCATCTGTTAAATAACCTTTAATAGCACTTAAAGCAGCAACTTCAGGAGATACAAGATAAACACTCGCATCATTTGTTCCTGAACGTCCTTTAAAGTTACGGTTGATTGTTCTTAAAGAAACACCTTTAGAAAGCGGTGCTTGTCCCATACCAATACATGGACCACAACCACATTCAAGAATACGAGCACCAGAAGCAATCATGTCCGCTAAAGCTCCACATTTAGAAAGCATAGCAAGAATACTTGAAGAACCTGGAGCAATAACAAGTGAAACATGTGTTGCAACTCTTCTTCCTTTTAAGATTTTTGCAGCTTTTAACATATCAGGAAGTGATGAGTTTGTACATGAACCAATCACAACTTGATTAATTTTCATTCCTTTTAATTCTCTTACTGGTACGACAGCATCTGGACTATGTGGTTTAGCAGTTAATGGTACAAGTTTTGATAAATCAACAGTAATTTCTTCATCATATGTTGCATCTTCATCCGCTTTTAACTCAACATAATCTTCAACTCTACCTTGTTGAATTAAATATTCTTTAGTAATTTCATCTGTTGGGAAAACAGAAGTTGTTGCGCCTAATTCAGCCCCCATATTACAAATAGTCGCACGATCTGTTAAAGATAATTCTTTTAAGCCTTCCCCTGTGTATTCAATAATCTTATTGACTCCACCTTTGACAGATAATTGTTGTAAAATATATAAAATAACATCTTTAGCCGAAGCCCATTTTGCTTTTTTACCTACTAAATTCACTCTAACAACACTTGGACATTGTAAATAATATGTACCTGTTGCCATTGCTACAGCGACATCTAATCCCCCTGCCCCAATAGCAATCATTCCCATAGCGCCACATGTTGGTGTATGTGAATCAGAACCTACTAATGTTTTTCCTGGTTTCGCAAAGTTTTCTAATTGTAATTGGTGACAAACACCATTCCCTGGTTTAGAAAAAGTAATTCCATGTTTCTTTGCTACACTACGAATAAATTCATGATCATCCATATTTTCAAAACCTGTTTGTAACATATTATGATCAATATAAGCAACTGCCTTTTCAACAGCAACATGTTCAATTCCCATGGCTTCTAATTGTAAGTAAGCCATTGTCCCTGTTGAATCTTGAGTTAATGTTTGATCAATTTGAATACCTATTTGTTGACCAGCGACTAACTCACCACTTTTAAGTTTAGAACTTAAAATCTTATACGCTAAATTCATTATTCTACGTCCCCCTTATTACGATTGTATACAATTATACATTCAATATGTATTATTGTAAATACATTCTATGCAAATAAAGGGAATTTTATAGTCTTTTTCTTATAAAATTGTATATTGTATACACAACTTACACATTTAAAAAGGGAGCAAAAGCTCCGCTTTTTTTATAAATCTAAGGCATATGCAATCGCAAGTTTTGTTGTATCTACGATTGAATCAATATGACAACGTTCTTTACCATGTGAATTAATAACAGCCATACCGAATGCAGCAGCATAAACATTGTTACCTGCACGAATTGCTGCATTAGCATCTGTTCCATAATGGAAGAATACATCAACACAATAATTTAAGTTTGTTTTTTTAGCTTGGTTGATAATTCTTGTAGTAAGTTCTCTATCATATGGTGAATAGTTATCTTTAGCACAGATACTTACTGTTTTTTCATCTGCATGATAATCAGGACCAATTAATCCGATATCTAAAGCAACATATTCTTCTACTTCTTCTGGTACATAAGCTCCACCATGTCCGATTTCTTCATAGATTGGGAAAGCTAATAATGTACGATATTTTGGTTTTAAGTTATTTCTTTTGAAGTAAGCCATCATTTCGATTAATGCAGCTACTGCAGCTTTATCATCAATATAACGTGAAACAACATATCCTGATGGTGTATATTCAAAATGAGGATCTACTGAAATCACATCACCATGATCAATGCCTAAAGCCATAACA
This sequence comes from Bacillota bacterium, assembly GCA_030540195.1. Lineage (GTDB taxonomy): Bacteria > Bacillota_I > Bacilli_A > Erysipelotrichales > Coprobacillaceae > Faecalibacillus. Next base: position 21,962 of record JAUNWT010000026.1, read on the forward strand.
TCTTCTTTAGAATGTACATCTTCATGTAAGATAACTTCCATATGATCTTCATCTCTTGGCATAGTTCTTGCATCTTCAAATACATGAACTGAGTGAGATTTACAAATAACCATACCTCTGTATTTACGTCCATCTCTAGTAATAAGAGTAACGCCTTCACCTTCCATACTATGGTAGTTAACGCCACCTAATTGTCTTACAATTAAATGACCGTTATCATCAATATGACGAACAACTAAACCAATTGTATCTAAGTGAGCACCCATACATACTGTTTTAGAATTATCTTCACCTTCTAAAGTAATGTAAGCTGTTCTTTTACGATCATAAGTTACTTCATAACCAAATTCAGCTGCTTTTTTTTCTAATAAAGCACCAACTTCTTCATAATAACTAACTGGACTTGGTACATTAATAAATTCTTCACATAATTCAACTAATTCTTTTTTGTCAATATTCATTTCCATTTTATAATACCTCTTTTACTTTTTATCATATAAATGACATGCGCAGAAATGACCTGGTTCTACTTCTTTAAAATCGGGTCTATCTGTTTTACAAATATCCATTACTTTCGGACATCTTGTACAGAAACGACATCCTTTTGGTGGGTTGGCTGGACTTGGCACATCGCCACCTAAGATTTGTTTATCTTCAATTCTTTCTTTTCCAATTCTTGGAATTGCTGAGAATAATGCTTGTGTATAAGGATGTAATGGTTTGGCATAAAGTGATTCAGTATCAGCCATTTCCATCATATTCCCTAAATACATAACCCCTACTCTATCAGCAATATGTTTTACAACACTTAAGTCATGGGAAATGAAGATATAAGCAATACCCATTTTTTCTTGTAACTCATTTAATAAGTTGATGATTTTTGCTTGAATCGAAACATCTAACGCTGAAACAGGTTCGTCACAAATAATCAATTTAGGTTGTAAAGCAATCGCACGAGCAATACCAATACGTTGTCTTTGTCCTCCTGAGAATTCATGAGGATAACGATACATGTAATCTAAGTTTAAACCAACTTGTTTCATAACTTCCACGACACGTGCATCACGTTCTTCTTTTGTTTTATAACATTGAGCGATATCAATTGGTTCAGCAATAATATCTTTAACTGTCATACGTGGATTTAAAGAAGCATAAGGATCTTGGAAGATCAATTTGATTTTATCACGAGCTTCTTGTAATTCTTTACCTTTTAAACTTGTAAAATCTTGACCATCTAAGATAACTTTTCCTTCAGTTGGTTCAATTAGACGGATGACACTTTTACCCATTGTCGATTTACCACATCCTGATTCACCAACAATACCAAAAGTTTCTCCTACTTTAACATCAAAGCTAATATCATCTACCGCTTTAACAACGCTTTTTTTACCTCTTAAAGAAGATGATTTAATAGAATAATATTTCTTTAAATGTTCTACTTTTAATAAAACGTCTTGATTATTTTCCATTTTCTACATCCTCCTTATTCCATCTTTCATGATATTTCCAACAACGAACTAAGTGGTTTTCACCATGTTCCATCATTGCTGGACATTCTTTATGACAGATTTCTTTAGCATGTTTACAACGTGGTGCGAAGAAACATCCTTTTGGAAGTTCATAAAGCATTGGTACAGAACCAGGAATAACTTCCAATTCTTCTTGATCATCACTATCGATATCAGGAATTGATCTTCTTAAACCGATTGTATATGGATGTAAAGGATTTTTAAATAAATCTTCTACATTTGTATATTCTACGATTTTACCTGCATACATAACGATAACATTATCTGCCATTTCTGAAATAACACCCATATCATGTGTAATTAATAATACGGCTGTATTTAATTCTTTTTTCATTTTATTAATTAATTTTAAGATTTGTGCTTGAATTGTAACGTCTAATGCTGTTGTAGGTTCATCACAAATCAATAATGATGGATTACAAGAAAGTGCCATTGCAATCATGATTCTTTGTCTCATCCCACCAGATAATTGATGAGGACAAGAAGCAAATACTTTTTCAGGCATTGGAATACCTACAAGTCTAATCATTTCTAAAGCACGTTCTTTAGCTTCTTGTTTACTCATGTTTTCATGAGTTAAAACAGCTTCCATAATTTGTTTTCCAACAGTAACAACTGGATTTAAAGATGTCATTGGTTCTTGGAAAATCATTGAGATTTCTTTACCACGAATATCTCTCATTTCTTTAGGAGATTTCTTTAATAAATCTTCTCCTTTATACATAATTTCACCAGCAGTAATTTTACCTGGAGGAGAAGGAATTAATTGCATTAATGATAAAGCAGTCATACTTTTACCACAACCAGATTCCCCAACTACTCCTAAAGTTTCTCCTGGTTTGATACTAAAACTTACTTCTTGTACAGCAGGAAGCGCTCCACGATCTGTAAAGAAGGTAATACCAAGATCTTTGACTTCTAATAATTCTTTATTTTCACTCATATCTTTTCCCCTTTTTACGATCTTAATTTTGGATCAAGCGCATCTCTTAATCCATCACCTAACATATTGAACGCTAATACTGTAATAATAATAGCTAAACCTGGAATTACTGAATAGTATGTTGCACTACGAATATATGGTTGTGAAAAACTAATCATTGAACCCCAGCTTGACATTGGTGCTTTAACACCTAAACCTAAGAAGCTTAATGATGCTTCTGACATGATTGCATTTGGAATACCTAATGTAACAGTAACGATTAATGTTGATAAACAGTTAGGTAATAAATGTTTCATAATAATTCTAAAACTATTTCCACCGCTGACTTTACATGCATCGATGTATTCCATCTTTTTAAGACGCATAACATCCCCACGAATCAATCTGGCAGTTGAAGACCAACCTAAAAGACCTAATGCTAAGTAAAGGTTAATTAAACCTGGTCCTAAAACAAACATGATAGCCATTGCGAATAATAAGAATGGGAAAGATGAGAATACTTGAATTAAAAACGAAATAACAGCATCTACTTTTCCACCAAAGTATCCAGCACAAACACCCATTGTATAACCAATAACTGTCGCAATAATTTGTGAAACGATACCAACACTTAATGAAATACGGCATCCATAAATAATTCTTGAGAAGATATCTCTTCCTAAATCATCTGTCCCAAACCAGTGTGCAGCACATGGTTTCATTAAACGATCAGCAAGAACTTGTTTATCTGGATCATAAGGAGCAATCAATGGTGCAAATAAAGCAATCAAGCATAATAAAATAACGATAAATAAACATGCCATTGCCACTTTATTTTTCTTGAAAATGTTCCAACTGATTGACCAATAACTTTGATATGTTTGATCTTTTTTCTTTTTAAACATTTTATGATGACTCCTTTCCTAAACGAATTCTTGGATCTACTACTGTATAAAGTAAATCAACAACTAAATACATAATGACACAAATAACCGCAATATACATAACGCCACCTTGGACGATTGGTAAATCACGTGTATTAATACTGTCTACTAACATTTTTCCAATTCCAGGAATTGAGAAAACAGATTCTACTAAGACAGATCCTGTTAAGATATTTCCTAAATCAGATCCAGCAATAGTAATAATTGGAATTAAGGCATTACGTAAAGCATGTTTGATTGTAACGACCCAACCTTTTAAACCTTTAGCTTGAGCTGTACGAATATAATCTTGTGATAAAACATCTAACATACTTGTTCTTGTAATACGTGCAATACTTGCAGCATATCTTGTTCCTAAGGCAATACCTGGTAAGATAAATGATTTAAAACTATCAATACCTGATAATGGTAACAAGTTAAAATGTAAACAAATAACAATTTGTAAGATGATAGCAATCCAGAATGCTGGAGCTGAAATACCAAATACAGAAATTGTCATTAAAACTGAATCAATCCATTTACCACGATTAACTGCAGCCACAACACCCACTACAACACCTAAAACAACCGCTAAAACATAAGCGATACCAGCAAGTTTAGCTGTTACTAAAAATGAGCTTGTTAAAATATCTAAAACTGGTTTGTTTTGGAAATATGATGTTCCAAAGTTACCTTGTAACATATTTCCTAACCAACTGAAATATTGAATATAAATTGGTTGGTCTAATCCCATTTCATGTGTAACACGTGCAATCGTTGCTTGATCAGCGAACTCACCTAGCATGATTTCAACCGGATTACCAGGCACAATGTTTAACACAAAGAATGTAATTAACGAAATACAAAAAACGACACCAATAGCTTGTAATACACGTTTTAGTAAATACTTCGCCATATTTTTCCTCCTTTTTCCTACAATAAATATATGGAATGCATCGCTGCATTCCATATACGATTAACACTTATTAAATTTCATTTACTATTTTTTAGATAAATCAATATCGATGTTATATAAATGATAAATTAAGTTTCCTAATTTAGCATTTTTTACATATGGTTTAGCAACAAATTGTAACTTACCGTAATATAAAGGAATTGTTCCATAATCTTCACGAGATAAGATATAATCTGCTTTTTTGTATAATTCAACACGTTTATCAGAATCAGTTGATTCTCTAGCTTCTTTCATTAATGAATCGAATTCAGGATTGTTGTAGAATACACCTTTTCCTACAGCGTTTTCTGAATAGTAATAAGTATACATTTGGTTATCAGCATCTGCATATAATGGGAACCATCCAACGATTGTTGCTTGTAATTCACCAGCAGCTCTTGCTGAAGACCAGATACCTGCATCAATTGTTTCTACGTTCATAGTAATTCCAGCTTCTTTTAAGTAAGCTTGTAATGCAGTTGCAATTTTTTCTTCTTGTTGTCTAACTTTGCAAGTAAATGTAGGGTTTGAAATACCTGCATCAGCTAAAACTTGTTTAGCTTTTTTAACGTTGTGTTCATAAGCTTTTAATTTGTCATCATGACCTGGAACACCTGGGTTTAAGAATGATGAAGCTGGTTCTGCAGCACCATTTAATACTGTGTTACATAATTCTTTACGGTTGATTGCTAATGAGATTGCTTCTCTTACAGCTTTATTGCTTAATACTGGATCAGTATCTTTAATTGATAAGAAATATGTACCTAATGGAGTTACTTGAGTAATTTCATCTTTTAAATCACTATCTTTATATTGATCTAATAATGAAGTAGATAAGTCACACATATCAATGTTACCTTGTTCATATTCCATCATTTTTGTACTTACATCATCAATATAAACGATTTCTAAACGATCTAAATTAACTTTTTTACCATGATAGTTTTTATTTGGAACCATAACAACTTTAGTTTGTTCATCGTTTTCTTTAATTACATAAGGACCAGTACCAATTAAGTTAGTTCCTTTACCCCAGTTTTCACCAGCAGCTGCACATGCATCAGAAGGATAAATTGACGCATAGTCCATACCTAAGTTTGCAACAAATGGAGCAAATTTGTAATCAATATGTAATTTGAAAGTGTAATCATCAACTGTTTCAAAACCACTTAATTCAGTAGCTTTACCATCTAACATATCTTGAGCACCAGTAATCATGTTATACATATATGTATTTGTACAACCAGTTGCTGGAGTGAACATTCTTTCGAATGTATATTTAACATCTTCAGTAGTTAAATCAGAACCATCTGAGAATTTAACACCTTTTTTAAGTGTGATTGTATAAGTTAATCCATCATCAGATACTTCTGGCATATCTTTAGCAAGTACACATTCTTCTTTATTGTCATCATTCCAACGATATAATCCTTCTAATACGTTGTCAGCGACAGAAGAAGCTCCTGCGTTTGTGTTAGTTTGCATATCTAAACCAACTTTTGGGTTAGATTGACCAAAGCGAAATACTTTTTCGCCACTTTCTGTACTTTTGCTTGAGCTACTTGACCCACCACATCCAGCTAAGGATACAGCCATTGCAGCAACAGCAAGAACAGATAAAGATTTCTTTAATAAGTTCATTTCCCTTTCCTCCTAGTTTTAACAATTCCCTACTTAAACTTTCTTAAAGTACCCCTGTATTATATCAAAGGGCTTTCTTTATTTCAATACAATGTTGCATTTTTGTATACA
>JAUNWT010000124.1 GCA_030540195.1 Bacillota bacterium
AGCTTTCTAATAATATATTTAGTATAATATATTTTTTCATTCTCAACAAGTACAATTTATATTCTATACGTTAAATCATTATTTAATTTATTCGGAATTTTTTGAATAATTTAGTTCAACATTACAATTTACTTTGTTAACTGATTTCTTAATGTCTACGGGACCTTAACTTTTTACCTATTATCTCTATAAACAGCAACTTCTTTTGGTGCTATATATCTTTTATCCTGATAAAAAGATAATTTTATATGATCATTTCTATCTACTAAATTACTTAGGAAATAAGGTTTAAATAAACAAAACTGATCAAACTCTTTAAAAATCCTATAGTTTTGCGATTTCCTAAAAGGATATGTATTGGAATAGCGACAATATGTTGCTTCTCCCACCTTGTTATTTGCTGGATTCATAAAATTATCTTTGTTAGTATATTCCATTGTATCTACTATTGTTTGACAATGTTGTTTACAAAAATGATATGCTATAGAACATTTTAACTTTTCTTCTACTTCATCAATACAAGTTGAAAGAATTGATCTTATATCCTTATCAAACTGATATAATATAAGAAAATCCTGCAGTTTCACCTTATTATATGACTTAGGATTTGACGTTTCTAAATAGATAGTTTCTAACCCATTGAATAAATTAAAATAATTATGTGTTTTTAATATTTCATCAAGTTCTGAATCATTAAAAATTAAATTTCTTTCTCTTAATTTTCTTTTAAGTGAATCTCGTGTTTCAAATTTCTTAATACTCATATGTTAAGATTTCTCCATCAGTATAAATTTAATTGTTTTATTATACTACATATCTCGAAATTTTAACACTATAAATTTTTCAATTTCAAAATTATCAATTATTTCTTCTGATCTATACATTAAATGTGCATTTTGTTCGGAATTTTTGGAATAATTCAGTCTTAACTTTACAATTTATTTTGTAGACTGATTTCTTAATGTCTACGGGACCTTAAATCGTACACGAGTAAACTCGCAGATATTATAGTGGCTCACTTCGCCTGGACAGATGGCTCAGCCCAAACTGGACAGGCGGCTCTGCCGCATAAGAATATTCATTTGGAATTTTTTGAATAATTTTGTCTTAATGCTACAATTTACTTTGTAGACTGATTTCTTAATGTCTACGGGACCTTAAGTATTTTCTTGACTAAAGTTGTTTTTGACATAAACTATACCGCCTCCTAAAAGAATCAAGAATGTTAAGACTCAAACTTTTTTACAAGTCAAAAAAGTTAAGGCTTAACATTTTTGACAGTATTTAAAATCTTGAGTTAATTATCTCAGATTATTTTAGGATTTTGTAGAGAACACTGACTTACCGTTTACGTTTATTTTGGGTTTTATACTAAGATTTCTCAAATCTTCTGGTTTATACACTTTTATTTCTCCTGTAAATAAAAAAACCCTGAATCTCTTCAGAGCTTCTTCATACAACTAATTTTAATTCTGCTCATATTTAAACTCTCCGCAGCAGAGAAACCAAGAGTTGCTTCTCAGTTAATTTAAAATGACTTTCATCATTCAAGTTTATATTATTCATTATCTATAAAATATATTACAAGTTATGACAAATAAAGTCAAGCATTTTTATGAGAAATAATAAAATCTATATGTTAAATGTGCATTTAATTTATTCAGAATTTTTAAAATAATTTACTTTAATCCTGTAATTTACTTTGTAGACTGATTTCTTAATGTCTCAGGGACCTTAAGTTTTTCCTGTCCCGTGCTATTGTGCGTTTACATTTCAAAAACCAAAAGGTTGCTTTTTAGTTTTTATGATTTCTAAAAATGCTTTCTTTGGAAGGCTTATTAAAGTGCGCCCTTTTTCATGGTTTCTCTTGTAATTTTTCATGATAAAATTAATATTTTTTATAGAATTTTTCACTGCTTCTTAAGTTGACGCTTGGTTGACCACATTGTCTACGGGACCTTAAATCTACCTTAAATTTTCTTTATTACTCACTTTTATTCTGCGTCATACACGCAATCATTCTCTTATACGCCTCTTCTAATCCAATTTCTGGTTTCCATCCTAATTTTTGTAATTTGTCAGAATTTAATTTCATTTTAGTATCAGCCGCATACCCAAATAAATTAGATTCTGGTATATCAAATAATACTTTAATTTTCTTATCAGCAATTTTATCTGCTACCATATTGGCCATTTCAGAAATTGTGGTATGGGATTTTGGATTGACAATATTATATGCTTCTCCATTAATTCCTTTTAAAAGTAGTGTTAAAAGTCCTATAATACAATCTCTTGTATAACAATAATTACCTTCAGATAATCCTTTTGTATGTAGAACAATATCCTGCTGATTTATTACACTTTTTGCAAATTGAGCAAATACTCTGTTTTCCCATGGAAGAATTCCAGCACCAAATGTTTGTGCAAGTCTCGCAATTTTAACTGGTACACCAAATTCTTCCATATAAGCAATACACATATTCTCGCATAAACGCTTACTTTCAGGATAGTTACTTCTAACTTTCAAAGGATCAATATATCCTATCATATCTTCTGTAACCTCCTTATCCAACTCACTAAAAGAACCATACATTTCCATAGATGAAACAAAAACAACTGATTTGCATTTTTTTTCTTTAGCTAACTCTAAAACATTATTTGTTCCCGTTACTGCTGTCATTAAAGTCTCCACAGGTTTTTCAATCATTATTTTTGAAGTTGTAACAGCAGCACAGTGAAAAATGTAATCTATTTTTTCTTCTATTCTTATTGGCTCTAAAATATCTCCCTCAATAAATTTTATTTTTTCTTTATCATCATCCATATATATTTTATTAACTTTATCAATATTTCTAACCAATGCAATAATCTGTATCTCGCCTATAACCAATAATGATTTTACCAATTGATATCCTATAAGACCTGTAGCACCTGTAATAAAAACAGTTTTTTTATTTAACATTTCATATGGTAATGGATATCTAGCTATATACTCTAAATCTTCCTCAAATGTATTTTTTTTCATTTCTTATTCATCACAATTTTAATCTTCAAATCCATATATCTGTGCATTTTCTTTTGCTTCAAGAATAGCGCGCATAGTATAAAAATCTTCTGGCGTAGTTATTTTTATGTTTTCTCCTGGCCCATCAATTAAATATAAATCAACTCCACATTTTTGCATCATAGTGCAAGAATCAATACAATTAGTTTCTCCTTCTGCTAAAAATTTTTCATGCGCCAATAATATATCATCTAGCCAAAAACTTTGAGGTGCTTTTGCAACTCTCGAATTACTTCTGCTAGGAACATAATCAATTGTAGACTCTCCTTCATTCACAACAAGAATTGTTTCCTTTACTTTCGCTGTCGTAATAGCTGATCCATATTTTTGTACTGTATCTATATTATCAGTAATCAACTTTTCATTAATTAATGGTCTGACTCCATCATGAATTAATACTATACTCTTATTATTACCCACAATTTTTTTAGCTGCTACAAGACCATTATAAATTGATAATTGTCCTGTTTCTCCCCCTGGTACAACTGCTTTAACCTTTTCAATTCTAAATTTATAAAGTAACTTCTTAAAATATGGTATCCACTCTTCAATGCACACTACAACTATTGCATCTATACGAGAATGATTTTCAAAATGTTCCAAAGTATGTATAATAATTGGCTTGTTATACATTTCCAAAAATTGTTTAGGTTTGTCCTTACTATGCATACGACTTCCTACTCCACCAGCAAATATTACCGCTATATTCATTTTATCACCCTTTCACAAATCTATTCTTTTATTCCCATATGTTTAACTAATCTTTCACAGCTATTTCCATCCCGATATTTCCAAATCTTTTCGAACAGTAATCTTCTTTTTTCTTTATATCTATCTTCATTATTTAATATCTCAGAAATAAAATTGTTAAAATCATCAAAATTGTAAATAATATTACCAGCCATAAATTCTTTAGGATTGTCTACCAAAAATCCCAATTTATAATCAGCCGCATCATCCATTGTATATCCAATAGGTCTATCTAAATGA
>JAUNWT010000027.1 GCA_030540195.1 Bacillota bacterium
TATCAATAGGTTCAGCCCCTTATTTTATTATCCACCTGTAAAAGACAGGATTATACACAAAAACAACTTTCTTTCAAAGTAAAAAAGACTCGAAACGAGTCTTATAAACGAACTGTATTTTTAAGTCTTGGATATAAAAGAACAAATAAAATAAAGCAAGCAACAATTGTCGCAATATTATAAGGAAGGTTATATGCCAAGTTTGCTTGTAACGGTGTTTGGAAAGCATACCATCCTGAAATCAAATGACAAATCGTTTTCAAAACACCAGTAATAATAATTCCAATTGGTAATTCATACTTACCTATCTTTAATAAAGGAATAAGAGGTGTAAGTCCAATTAAGATCATTGGTAACAAATAATCAAAGATTACTGATAAAGGACCATAAAATGTAGCAAGTCCTAAAGCAAAATGAAGTCCTAAACAAACAAGAGAAACAATTAAGCTATATCCCCAGTTCATCAAATAGCCACATAAAATAATCGCCACAAGTGAAAAAGCACAGTTACCACCTTTTGGCATCTCATAGATTTTCGTGCAATATTCTAAAACGATTTGCATTGCCGCAAACATTGCCATATAAGCCATATTCTTCGTAGTTAATTTAATATTCATAGTCATCCTCCTTTAAAACGAGGCAAAATAAAAACCTTTTTACATACGCAAAAAGGCAAATAAACTATTTTGCACTCTCTACGCTAGCATTACCTAGTTCAGATTATAAGGGACAAGGTTTTCACCTTTCTCAGCATTTCGCGCCCCTGGCAAGTTCTATTATAAATCAATCTCTTCTTTTTTCAATGTTTTTATAGTTTTTTCTTCCCTGTCGGTGTTATAATGGATAAGTATTAATAAGGAGGACTTGAATGTTATGTCAAAAATTATTTCTGTAAACGCTGGAAGTTCATCTTTAAAATTCCAACTATTTGAAATGGATGATGAAACTGTTATCACTTCTGGTGTTATTGAAAGAATTGGTTTAGAAGATTCTATCTTTACTATTAAATATAATGGAGAAAAAGATGTCACAACTTTACCAATCGAAAACCATAAAGTTGCTGTTCAACTTTTATTAGACACTTTAATTAAAAAAGAAATCGTTAAAGATTTAGATGAAATCAAAGGAGTAGGACATCGTGTTGTCCAAGGTGGGGCTTACTTTGATCAATCCGTCATCATCGATGAAGATGTTGTCTCTAAAATCGATGAATTAAAATCATTAGCACCTTTACACAACCCTGCTCACTTAACTGGATACTATGCTTTTAAAGAAGCCATTCCTAACGCTGGTGCCGTAGCCGTATTTGATACAGCTTTCCATCAAACACTAGAACCAAAAAGCTATATTTATCCAATTCCTTACAAATATTATGTAGAAAATAAAGTACGTAAATACGGTGCTCATGGAACAAGCCATTTCTATGTTTCATCTCGTTGTCGTGAAATGATGGGAAATCCTGAACATTCTCGTATTATCGTTGCTCACTTAGGAGCTGGTGGTTCTTTAACTGCCGTAAAAGATGGTAAATCAATCAATACATCTATGGGATTTACACCACTTGCTGGTATCATGATGGGTACACGTTCTGGAGATGTTGATCCTTCAGTTATCGATTACTTAATTGAAGAAGTTGGTTTAGATATGAAAGAAGTCATCAAGATGCTTAATAAAGAATCTGGATTACTTGGTGTTTCTGGTGTATCAAGTGACTTTAGAGATGTTCAAGAAGCTGCTGCCAATGGTAATGAAAGAGCACAACTTGCTTTAGATATTTTCTTTAGAAGAGTTATTGCTTACATTGGGCGTTACTTCATTGCTTTAGGTGGTGTTGATGCTATTTGCTTTACTGCAGGTATCGGAGAAAACTCATTCTTTGCTAGAAAAGAAATCTGTAATTTATTAGCGGAAGCTTTAGGCATTGAAATTGACGATGACGCAAACGTTAACGGTAAAGGTGATCGTTTAATTTCTACACCAAATAGTAAAGTTAAAGTTTACGTTATTCCAACAAACGAAGAACTTGTCATTGCAAGAGATACAAAGAGACTATTAAACTTATAAAATCAAAAGCCTCACTTGAGGCTTTTTTCATTTTCATCTTCACCAAAAACATTTTCCTTGATAAAATGTTCAATTTCCTCACGACTTGTAATAACATGACAAAAACGTTTTCTTAAATCTAAACGTTGAATATCTACACAACGCATATCTGATAGTTGCATACGACTTTTTATATAGTATCTCCTTATTCGAACATCAATATCAAGTTCATAAAAGCTCGCTTCGGGTGAATCTTCTTTAATTGAAGTACAAGGAATAACAAGCATCTTTGAGCCAAAATCTTTTAAAATATAACACCAATGAGCATCCATAATTTCTTTAGGAAAACCTCTCCCGATATTGAAATACGCCATTTGATGTACTTCTGGTCTTTTAGAAACATGATAAAAAGTCTGATCAGGAGTTGCCTCTTCTTGTTCTAGTAACTGACAATAAAAATATTCAAGTTGTCTTGTTTGATGAAGTAATGAGTATGTATATTTTCCCACATCATAACAATCAGATTCTTCTAAATTCTTTAATGACTTTTTCATTTCATCGATATTTTCTTCTACCGACATTTCTACTTTTTTCTTATCCATAAATTTATCCTCCACTACTATATACGCCAACTTTTTTATTTTTTCTTCTTTTTTCTAAAAAAATTTGGAGTTGATTTATGAAAGAGGAGTCTATATAATAAGTGCGGTTATAAAATGAGATTTTAAAAAATGAGCGCCAGGACTGCAATGCAGTTGACGAGGACTAGACTTATCGAAAGATTCGGCGGATGGTCTAGAGGTATGATACTACCTAAACGATGGACAAAAACTACAAGTGATTGTAAAACAAATTCATCCGGTATCCTCTTTTTTATAACCACACATATAAATATATAAAGGAGGATTTTTTTAAATGTGTGGAATTACTGCCATTAGTGCAAACAAAGAAGCCCTTCATTTCTTACTTCAAGGGCTAGAAAAACTAGAATACCGTGGATATGATTCAGCTGGTATTACGACAATTGAAAATAATCATTTATTTACAAAGAAGGCTAAAGGTCGTCTTCAAAACTTAAAAGACCTGTTAAAAGATGAAAATGTTTTAGGACATGTGGGAATCGGTCATACAAGATGGGCCACTCATGGAGTTCCATCAAACTTAAACTCTCACCCACATACAAATAATGATGAAACAATTTCTTTAGTTCATAATGGAATTATTGAAAACTATAGAGAATTAAAAGAAATTTTGATTTTACAAGGATATAAGTTTCATTCTGAAACAGATAGTGAAGTTGTTGTTCATTTAATGGATTACTACTATAAAAAAGAAAAAGATATGTTAAAAGCATTACAACGTGTTATTACACGAATTGAAGGAAGTTATGCTTTATGTATCGTTTCAACAATTGAACCTGATAAAGTATTTATCGCTAAAAAAGATAGCCCATTAGTTATTGGAAAAACAGAAGATGCTTCTGTTGCTGCCAGTGATATTCCAGCTATCTTAGATTATACAAAAGATGTTTATTTCTTAGAAGATTATGAAATTGCTGTTTTAAATAAAGGAGATGTTTCTTTCTTTGATCAACATGGAAATCCAATTGAAAAAGAAATGACAACAATTCCTTATGATAATGAAGCCGCACAAAAAGGTGGATATGATACTTTCATGTTAAAAGAAATTCATGAACAACCTTATGCTATTGCTGAAACTTTAAGAGGACGTGTTGAAGGAACAGATCGTATCGTTTTACCTGAACTTGATGCTATCCATGATAAATTCAAAACATTCAATAAAGCATATTTTGTTGCTTGTGGAACAGCTTATCATGCATGTCTTTCAGGAGCAAATATTTTAGAAAGATTAACAGGAATCCCTACTTTCACTCAAGTTGCTAGTGAATTTAGATATTGCGATCCGATCGTTGATGAAAAAACAATGTGTGTCTTTGTTTCTCAATCAGGAGAAACAGCTGATACAATGGCCGCCTTACGTTTAGCTAAAGAAAAAGGATGTACAACAATTGCTGTTGCAAATGTTTTAGGATCATCTATTTCTCGTGAAGCTGATCATACAATTTATACATGCGCTGGACCTGAAATTGCGGTTGCTTCAACAAAAGCTTATACAACACAATTAATTGTCTTATTATTGCTTGGTATGTATATTTCTCAAGCTTTAGGAAATGAAAATGAAGATTATAAACGTATTATTGAAGGTATTGCTTCATTACCTCAACATATTGAAAACATCTTAAAAGATGAAAAAATATTTGAACATTATGCTTCTTATTTAAAAGATTTAAAAGATGCTTATTATATTGGTAGAAGTTTAGATTATGCTACTGTTTTAGAAGGAGCTTTAAAATTAAAAGAAGTTTCTTATGTTCATGCTGATGCTTATATTGCTGGTGAATTAAAACATGGACCTATCGCTTTAATTGAACAAGGAAGTTTAGTGATTGCGGTCGCAACTCAACCAAATATCGCTGCTAAAACAATTTCTAACATCCAAGAAACAATTGCTCGTGGAGCAAACGTTATCTTATTTACAATTGAAGGACAAGAAGTAGGAAACGTTAAAGAAACATACATCTTACCAAATGTTGATCCTATCTTACAATCTGTTTTAGTGGCTGTACCTTTACAATTAATTGCTTACTATGCAGCTGGTCTTAAAGGTTGCGATGTTGATAAACCTCGTAACTTAGCTAAATCAGTTACAGTTGAATAAAAACAAAAACTCTATGATTCTTATTTCATAGAGTTTTCTATATCCTATTTTCCCAACAGAAAAAGCGCCTAAGCGCTTTTTTAACTATCTTCTTAATCCTAATCTTTTTACTAAAGAAGCATATCTTTCGATATCTTTATTTTTTAAGTATTTTAATAAATCTCTTCTTCTACCAATTTTCTTTAATAAACCTCTGTTTGAGTGTTTATCTTTTGGATGTTGTTTGAAGTGACCATTTAATTTGTTGATATCTGCAGTTAATACAGCGATTTGTACTTCTGGAGAACCTGTATCTCCTTCTTTAGTAGCATATTCTTTCATGATAGCTTGTTTTTCTTGTTTTGTTAACATTTCATTTATCCTCCGTATGTTAATTTCTTGGCAATATCCAAGCTATACGTTGAGTATTCGCATATCCTAGACATTGTTGCACGACCATTATAACAAAATCCAAAAAAATTTCAAAGACTTTTTTTTATTATTTTGTAAATCTCTTGTAAATTATTTTTTCGTCTAAAATTATTTAAAACCAATAAGACAAATGGTGCCACTATTAGTCCCCAAATACCAATTAATTTCATAAACAAATACATCGCAACAAACATATAGAGAGCGGGTATTTTTATTTTTCTAGATAAAAGATGAGGTTCTAAAATATTTCTTACTAAAGCAACGATACCATAAAGAATCAATAGTTTTAATGAAAGCGATATTTGATTTAATAAAGCAAGCGTAATAATCCAAGGAAACATGATCATTTCAATTCCTAATACTGGAAAGAAATCAAAGAAGGCAATAAAAAAAGAAAGATTCAATGCTTGTTTGATACCAATCACTTGAAAGCCTAAAAAAAGCCCTGTAAATGTGACAATAAATAAAATACTATATGTTTTTATAATGATAAAAAACGTCTCTGTAAAAGATGATATAAGGGTTGTATAAAGACTTTCTTTTTTTCTTTGAATAAGTGGTTGATGAAATAAAAAAAGCATTGTTAAAAAGAAATGAATAAAAAGACAAGCCATAAAATGAACCATATTCATGGCAAGGGATAAAATATATTGAATACTGGTTGAAAGAATGTTTTGAATAAGTGTTTGGATTTGTTGGTAGAATTGGGTAAAAAATGAAATAAGATATTGATGGGTAAGTAATTCTTGATAAAGTGATTCTATAAAGCTTGGTAAAAAGGAAAGTGTTTTTATAAAGAAAAGGCATGAAAAGAAAATAAAGAGAAAGAAACAAATATATAAAAAGATAAAAATTATGATTGTCATAATTGTTGAAATTATTTTATTTTTTATATGCAATTTATCTAAAATCAAATCAATAAAAGGTTTTAATAAAATAGCGGATAAATAACTTAAGACAATAATTAAGCATTTCTTAAATAAAATATAAAGAATCAAACATCCTATACTAAAAATAATTCCATAATATAAAAAATTAATTAACCAACGTTTTTTCTTCTCCATAGTATAGAATATAAAAAAAGAAGATGATTATTCATCATCTTCTAATGTTTTTAATTCTTTTTCACCAGTAATGTATTTTAAGATTTCTGTAGCTGCTTCTTTAGGACCATTATGTTCATTTCCTTTAATTCCTAAACGTGTACGTAATTGTCCAACCTTAACCCCTTGATCAAACATACGTTGGAAATAATCTTGTAATAATGGTTCACATTGATCTTGTCTTTGTACAGGTCCAAATGGGTTAGCAAAGTAGCTTCCTACTAAACCATATTCAGTTGTTGTTCCTTTAGCCATACGATTACCAGCTCTGAAGACTTTAAGAGCATCATCCACATTATCAAAGAAGCTTAATGAATCTCCTTTTTCTTCATAGTTGTTTGCATATAAGAACATATCAACATCATGTTTTGCGACAACATCTTTATATTCTGTAATTGGAATAACGATACGTGCGTTGACTTTATCAGGATTCATAAAGACAGATCTATCTAATTCCTTGAAACTATATCCAGCATCTAAATCATCAAGTCTTACGAAAGCCCCAATTTCTGTACCTGATGTTTTAACTGTGCCATTTTCATCTAATGATAATAGCCCCATGTCATCATAGACAGTAATTAAATCTCTAATGTAAGCTGCTCCATAAACTTTAATTTGTTCGATTGTTTCAGACTTACCAGCTCCACTATCACCCATAACAACGATATTTTTTGTTTCACCATTTTGTAAAGTGATTTGAACCATTGCCCCATGGATTGGAAGTTGTTTTTTATTGATTTTTCTTACATTGTGTAATGTAAGCATCATTTTCTTCATGTAACCAAAATAATCAAATTCATCGTTTGCTGAAAGTAAAGCAACCATCATATCATTTTCATCATCTTGATAAAAATATTGATGTTTTTTACCATCTTCATAACCATAAACATAGATCATATCTGGTTTTCTATTACGATATTCTTCTTCAGTAGCTAATTGGAATAAGTTACATAAAGTAACTCCTTGTGCCATATAAGCAACGTTGAAATAAACAAAACATAGTAAATCTCCAACTTTTGCTGGATAACAGAACCATTGATCTGGATCAAATTTTAAATCTTCAAGTGGGTTTTTCTTTGTTTCAGGGAAAACCCCATCTCTTTTATTACGTTTTGAATAAGTAATAAAAGGTGGATGAATAATAACCGATTCAATAAATGGAATATTGTCTAAGCAACGATATTCATAAGGTAAAAATGAACGCATGTTTGAAACACGCAACCCTGCATTGACACCAGCAGTAATTTGACGTAAAACATTTTCTGCTTTTCCAATACATTTATTTTCAATTGAACGATAAACTGATAAAACAAGTGCTTCAAAGTTTGCTTGTGCATCAGCGAATTGAACGTTTTGATATCCCCCTCTTGATTCTTCGTTATAAACCACACTATAACGTTGTAAACGACGCCAAAATAAATAGATATCTTCAATTACTTGTCTAAAAGCATCCATATCTCTAAAATAAGGTGCGAATTTAGGATAAATTGAAGCTAATTCCTTTGGATCCATAACGAGTAATAATCTAAAAACTGTTCTTAAATCATCAACAATATCAATACTTTCTTTTTGAACTTCTCTCAAGTATTCATAAGCTGTTGTTTTCTTTCTTTTAATATCGTGTACATATCCTTTAAGTACACGAGCGAAAGATTCACTTTCAATCAACTCACAACGTGATTGACAGTATTCTTCTGAAAAGTTAAGAATTGCATTTCCTCTAATAATTTTAAATTTATATGACATTTTATCATCCTTTCCACCAATAAGATTCCCCATATATTTCCTTATTGATTGACATTATCTTACCATAAAATTTTTTACAAGCAAAATAAAAACAACAAAAATATTGCTTATTTTGTTAATTTTTTACTTAAAATTATACAATTGATATTTATTTATAACATAGATATTTTATTATTACATATCTATACAAAAAAAGACCCCTAAAAAGGAATCTTAAAAAAGACTTTTCCAATAACATCATCCTTGAAATCAAAATAACCTAATTTACGAGAATCAAGAGAATGATTACGATTGTCTCCCATCACGAACACTTTACCTTTGGGAATATCAACTGAAAGATCTTCTGTATCCATCTTTTCTTTAATGTAATTCTCTTTGATTTTTTTACCATTGATATAAACTTCATTATTAATAATATCTAAATGATCACCACCAACAGCAATCACTCTTTTAATAATTAATGTGTCATCTAAACCATCATCATAATCAACAATAATAATATCATTTCTTTTCGGTTGTTGTCTTTTATAAAAGACTTTATCTATTAAAACAATATTATTTTGGAAATACGTATTTTCCATACTTGATCCATTGACTCTTGATACTTGTACAAATTGTAATACTATAAAAGTTCCAATCATTGTTAAAACAATGACTTTTAATAAGTCTAATAATTCTGATAATTCGTTATCTTTCTTTTCATTCATAAAATCACCTGAATGAATTATATCACTTAATCCTTTTCATTCAAATGATTTCTTAACTTTGTGATGATTTTCTTTTCTAATCTTGAAACTTGTACTTGAGAGATATGAAGTCTTTGTGCTACTTTTTCTTGATTAAAATCAAGTTGATAGCGTAAATAGAGAATAAGTCTTTCCTTTTCGTCTAATTTATCTATTTCCATGCTTAAAGCAATCTTTTCAAACCACATGGCATGATGTTTATCTTCTATTCTTTCTTCCATCGAAATTGTTGAGCCATCTTTTTCATAGATTGGTTCAGATAAAGAAGTTGGATAATAAGAAGCATCAATAGCTTCAATAACATCCATGACATCAACTTCTAATTCATCGGCAATTTCTTTAACAGTTGGTTCTTTTCCATAAAGAATTGTTAGTTTTTCTTTGGTTTTATTGATTTTAATATTTAGTTCTTTTAAAGAACGAGATACTTTGATCGTTCCATCATCTCTAAAATAGCGTTTAATTTCTCCCATAATGATGGGAACAGCATAAGTAGAAAATTGTACACCATAATGCACATCAAAATTGTTAATGGCTTTCATTAATCCAATACAACCAATTTGAAAAAGATCTTCTTTGTCATAATAATTATTCTTAAAACGATGAACAATCGACCAGACTAAACCTAAATTATTTTTAACAATTAATTCCTTAGCTGTTTCATCCCCTTGTTGTGCTAATTGAATATTGTTTAAAACGGCTTCTTTATTCATGAACAATTCTTTTTTTCATTATGAGTTGAGTTCCTAATTCTAAAGAAGATTCGATTGTCATTTCATCACATAATGCTTCAATAATACTTAGTCCCATTCCGGCATGTTCTAATTCTTTTTTAGAAGTAAACATCGGTTGTCTTGCTTTTTCAATATCTTGAATACCTTGTCCTTTATCAATGACATAAATGGTAAGCAAATCATCTTCAATATAGGCTTTGACCTTTACAAGACACCCTTTATCACCGTTATAGCCATGGATAATAGCATTAGAAACAGCCTCTCCAACAATCGTTTTAATTTCTACAATTTCATCTACGGTAGGATTTAAACAAACGACAAAAGAGGCAATACAAGTTCTTACAAAAGGTTCATTTTCTAAAGTTGCACTAAAAGAAAGTGACATTTCATTGGTCATCTTTGAACCTCCTTTAAATATTCCATAATTTCAAACAAACCACTTAATTCAAAAACCTTATAAGCTGTATTTGATAAACGACTTACTGATAGTTTTCTTCCTTCTTTGGATAATTGTTGGTACCTACCTAAAACAAGACCAACCCCTGCGCTATCAATAAATGTTGTATATTTAAAATCAAAAATAACATCATCTTCATTCATCGCTAAAATAACATTGAGTTTATTACGATAAAAAGCTACATTAGAACCATCTATTTCGCCATAGAAATAAACAAATAATGTATCTTCTTTTATTTCGTATTCCATTTTATTTTCCATTTTTTCATCTCCTTAAAAGCATCTTAGCTCATCTTAAAAATAAAAAAAATAGATTCGACAAAACTAGAATAAATCACAAAAAAAGAGCCTAAATCAACGATTTATAGACTCTTACTAATTTATCTAAAAAGCTCATTTTTTTGACATTTATTTCACTATATAAAGGATAACTTGCAACTTCTTGATGATTATTATATAAAACAAGTTTTCCAATACTTTTCTTTTGATCAATTGGTAATTGTAAAGAACCATAAATAATTTCCTTTTTAAGCTTTTTTTGATTTGATTTTTCAGACAAATAATAAAGATTTTTATGACTTACAACATTGATCTTTTGTTCAACCATATCTTTTACTTTAATCGTATCAATCACTTCTCCTTTTTGATAAAGTTTAACTTGTTGATACTTAGAAAAGCCATAACTTAATAATCCTTTCATGTCTTCATTTCTGGTTTGAGGTTTACCCTCATTCATTAAAACACCAATTAACCTTAAATCTTTCTTTTTACATGTTGTGACAATACAATAACCTGCTTCTTTGGTAAAACCTGTTTTTAAACCATCCACACCAGGGTATTGTTTTAAAAGCTTATTTGTATTAACAAGCCAAAACTTTTGTTTTGTTTTTTCACGAACATAACTGTCATAAAGAGAAGTAACGGATAAAAGTTTTTTTCCACCAATTTGAAGCAGATAAGCAGCCATGATTGAAAGATCTTTAGCACAGGTATAGTGATTTGGATCATGGAGTCCTGTACAATTGACAAAATGCGTATTTTCAAGGTTTAAAATTTTTGCTTTTTCATTCATCATAGAAACAAATTCTTCATGACTTCCCGCAATATTTTCTCCTATTACAACACAGGCATCATTAGCTGAAGCAATCGCAATACATTTAAAAAGTTCAAAAACACTCATCGTTTCATTTTCTTCAAGATAGACTTGACTTCCTCCCATACTTGCAGCATAAGCAGAACAGGTTAAAATATCATCCCATTTTAATCTTTTATCTTTAATTGCTTCAAATAATAAAATCATGGTCATGATTTTTGTCGTAGAGGCTGGATAAAGCTTTTTCGTTGCCTTTTTTTGATATAAAATTTGTTGGCTCTGTGCATCTATCAAAATAGCACTTTCCGCCCCACTTGCAAGATTCGTAGCATGAGTAACATTAATTTGACAAAAAAACAACATCATACCTACAAATAAACATAATCCTTTCTTAAGCATGTAAAACCACCTCAAAATAGTGTATGTTTTTTTGTCATTTTCTTGATAAAAATTAAAAAAATCATCATCTAAAATAATAAAAAACATCACTATAGATAAATTTTTGTATAAAAAAAGGAAGTATCTTGCCGATACCTCCATCTTGTTATTTTTAAGCAATTCCAAAGATTGCCCATACGTATTGTCCAAAGAAACATACAAGCGCACTGATAATAATGAATAAAGCAGCATATGGTAATACTTTTTTAAGTAATTCCCCATCTCTACCAGCTTCATCAACAGCGACTAATCCAATGGCAATACTTTGTGGTGCCATCATTTTACCAGTAGCAACACCTAAACTGTTTGCGGCAACAAGCCAATATTTATTCGCACCAATACTTGCAGCAGTTGACATTTGAACTGATCCAAATAAGGCACTTGAGCTTGTTCCTGATCCTGTAACGAATGTTCCTAAAGCTCCTAACATTGGGGCAAAGAATGGATAAACAGGTCCAAATACTGAAAATAGTGCGGCAACGGCAGCAATCATTCCTGAATATTGCATAACACGTGCTGTTGCTAAAATGAATAACATTGTAAGAATTGTAAACATCATTTGTTTTAATGTTGCAATAAAGACAGCAACCATTTCTGATACTTTTGCTTTTTGGATAAATCCACCAACGATTGCACATAAAATAATTAAGACACCTGGTGTATTGATCCATGTAAATGTTGTCATACTTGCGTTTTTGTATGTAGAAATTTTTACACTTGTCGCAAATGATGATAACGCATCATGAATTGGTGGTACTAAATTACTTGTAAGTAATAAAACAACAAAGATTAAAATAAATGGTGATAATGCTTGTAAAGTTTTTCCTACTTTTAAAGGACTTCCTTTTTTTACTTCTAAACGATATTCATCAGGAATAGCGTCTGGATTTGTAAATTTCATGCTTACTAAAATTGTACATACTAATGAGATAACTGAAGCTGCAACCCCCGCAAGTTCAGCACCAACAAAATATGAAACAACCATTTCAGGAATTAAGAAAGATAATCCTGAAGTTAAAATAACAGGAACGATACCTTTAAAGGCAGAAGATTTACCTTTTGTACTTTTTCCTAAAATATAAACCATTACAAATGGTGTTAAAATAATTAATACACTTAAAGCACAAGAAGTAGCAAAAGCGATTAAGTTATTTTCTAAACCTAAGTTTGTCGCAAGTGTTACTGTAGGAATAGCAATTGAACCAAATGGTGTTGGTGTTGCATTAGCAACTAAACAAACAAGACAGGCAAGAATTGGATCAAAATCTAAAACCCATAACATACTTGCTGGAATCGCAACTGCTGTACCAAATCCAGCCATTGCTTCCATAAATCCACCAAATGACCATCCGATTAATAAAACTAAAATACGTTTATCAGCAGAAACACTTGTAAGTAATTTTTTAATCATATCGATTGATCCTGTACGTAAAGATAAGTTATACGTAAAAACTGCTGCAATAATAACGATAACAATTGGCCACATAGCAAATGCAAAACCTTCTAAAACAGAAGTTAATGTATCTGACATAGAGAATCCAAAATATGTTAATGCTTCAATAGCAGCAATAATTAAGGCACCTAAAGCAGCCTTATATCCTGGCCATTTTAAACCACATAAAGCGATTACTAACCAGATGATAGGTAATAAACCTAAGATAAAATTAATAATTAGCATTATTTTTCCCCCTCTTGACAAACCTATTATAGTGATATTTTATAAAATTTCCATTACTTTTGTAATTTTTCTCAATTTCTTCTTTATTCTCATATTTTTTGTGCTAAAATGGTCTTGCAAAATGGAGGAGATTTAAAATGAAAGAAATTAGTTATGTAGTTAATAACACATTAGGTATTCATGCAAGACCTGCTGCATTACTTGCTCAATGTTGCGTGAATTTCAAAAGCCAAGTAAGAATTTACTTAGACGAAAAAGTTGCTGATGGAGATAACGTTCTTCAAATCTTAGCATTAGGTGCTAAAAAAGGTGATACTTTAAGAGTTGACATCGATGGTGAAGACGAAGAAGTTGCTGCAAAAGCAATCGATGAATTATTACATGGTGCTTTTGAAGAAAAGAAACCTGTAGATGTTTTAAAAATTGCATTCTTTGGAACTAAAGATTATGACAGAACTTTCTTTAGTGAATTAGTAAAAGATAAAGGTCAAGGAACTTACAATTCAGATATCAAATATTTCGATTCTCAATTAGGACCTGAAACTGCTGGTTTAGCTCAAGGTTATGATGCTGTATGTATTTTCGTTAACGATAACGCTTCAAGACCAGTTGTTGAAAAATTACATGAATGTGGTGTTAAATTAATCTTATTACGTTGTGCTGGATTCAACAATGTTGATTTACAAGCTGCAAAAGAATGTGGAATCACAGTTTTACGTGTTCCTGCTTATTCACCATACGCAGTTGCTGAACATGCAATGGCAATTCTACAAGAAGCAAACCGTCGTTTACACAAAGCTTATACAAAAGTTAAAGATAACAACTTTGCTTTAAGTGGTTTATTAGGTTTAGACCTACATAATAAAGTTGCTGGTATCATGGGTACTGGTAAAATCGGTCAATGTATGGCTAGAATTTGTAAAGGTTATGGTATGACAGTTTTAGGATGGGATGCTTATCCTAACCAAGCATTAGTTGATGAAGGTTTATTAACTTATGTAAGTAAAGAAGAATTATTAAAGAGAGCTGATTTAATTTCTTTACACTGTCCATTAATTATGGGAGATAACGGAACTTATCATTTAATTAACGATGAAACAATCGCTTTAATGAAAGATACAGTTATGTTAGTTAACACTAGTAGAGGACCTATCATTGACCCTGAAGCATTAATTAGAGCATTAAAACAAGGTAAATTCCATGCTGTTGCTTTAGATGTATATGAAGGTGAAGATAACAACGTTTATACAGATAAAAGTGATGTTGCTATCACAAACGATATCACAGCTCGTTTACAAATGTTCCCTCAACTTGTTTTAACAAGTCACCAAGCATTCTTTACTCGTGAAGCTTTACAAGCAATCGCTGTTGTTACAATGGAAAATGCACGTAACTTCAACGAAGGTAATGAATTAGGAAACGCTGAATGTAAAGCATAATAATATTGGAGCCAAGTGTGGCTCCTTTTTTATTACTTAAAATTACGATATTATTTTTAATAATTCTTGGGTTAATTTTGAATCTAAAGCAGTAAATAGCTTTTTACCTTGGTTGTTTGTAAACACATAACATACATCGTTTTTTTCTTGATATTGTAAGGCACTTTTGTATTTAGGAAGTTCAAATCTAACTCCATTTTTAATCTTATCTAAAACATATTCTTTTTCTCCAAAAGTACTATCAATCACTACTTTATTGTTTTCAATATCAATCACTTTAATTGTCGTAAGATGAACATCAAACATACATAGTCCCTCCTTTTTTATAAATTATAATACTTACTTGTGTAAATCTTGTGTTTTCAATTGTAAGTACATAATATTTACACATAATAATGTTATAATATAATAAAGATAAGAGGTGATCTATATGAAACTCATTTATTTAGTAGTTTTTATTATTATCATCATTATTGGAATTTATCTTTATTTATTCATCCAAGATAGAAAAAATAAAGGTAAAGAAAGCAAAGAAACTTACTTAAAAACAAAAGAACTTCATGATTTATCCAGAGATGTTCATAGTGTCAACTATGAAATTTCAAGAGCACAAGCACATATGACTTACCGTAATCCGGGAGGAATGTAAAGTTGGTTTCTACTTATCGTATTGAAAAGGATGTACAAAGCATCCTTTTCATTTAAATAAAAAAAGAGTCTTACGCTTAAGCGTAAAACTCACTTCTTCACTATTTAGGTAAGAATACTAAGAAAATTACAAAACAGATATCTAAGATCCATACAATTGGTTTAATTTCTTTAATCTTACCAACACCAATCATAGAAACAGTATATGTAATAAATCCAATAGCAATACCATTTGAAATAGAATAAGCTAAGATCATGAAAATAACTGTCATGAATCCACTTGCTGCATAAACAAGATTATCCCATTCAATACCTTTTAATTGTTGTGCCATTAAAATACCAACAATAATTAATGCTGGTGCTGTCACTGCACTTGTAACACATGAAAGTAATGGTGAGAAGAAAACAGATAATAAGAAACATACCCCCGTAGTAACCGCAGTTAACCCAGTTCTTCCTCCTACTTCAACACCTGAAGTTGATTCAACGAATGATGTAACAGTTGAAGTTCCAGCTACAGAACCAATGACTGTACCAATTGAATCCGCTAATAAAGCACGATCTACATTTTCTGGATTTCCAGTTTCATCAACTAAATTTGCTCTGTTACATACAGCAACTAAAGTTCCTGCAGTATCAAAGAAATCAACAAATAATAATGAGAAGATGGCTACATAACATTGTGGATGTGAAGTTAATTCTCCAAGTCCTGAAGCAAATGCTCCCACTAATGAAAAATCAAAGTCAAATGAAATAACTCCTGTAGGAATTGCAGGCATTCCTTTAACACCACAAACTCCAGCAATAATTCCCACAACAGCTGTAACAACTAAACCATAGAAAACAGCTCCAGGAACATTTTTAGTTAAAAGTAATAAAGTAATTAAAATACCAAATACCGCTAAAATAACTGTTGGTTCTTGTAAGTTACCAAGACCAACAAATGTTGATTCATTTGCGACAATGATACCTGCATTTTTTAAACCAATGAATGCAATAAAGAAACCAATACCTGCCCCAATTGCTAATTTAAGTTGTGCAGGAATGGCATTAATAATCATTGTTCTAATTCCTGTAATAGAAATAACTAAGAAAATAATACCTGAGACAAAGACACAGGCTAAGGCTCCTTTATAAGATAAGCCCATACCAAAACAAATTGTATAAGTAAATAAAGCATTAACACCCATACCAGCAGATAAAGCCACTGGATAGTTTGCAACAAGTCCCATAATAATGGTAGCTACGGCAGAAGCAATAGCCGTTGCAAGGAATACCCCTTGAACAGACATTCCAGTTTCACCAAGCATTGCTGGGTTGACTGCTAAAATATAAGCCATTGCTAAGAATGTTGTTACACCGGCTAATATTTCAGTTTTTACTGTAGTGCCTTTTTCACTTAATTTGAAAAACTTTTCTAACATAAATTTCCCCCTTCTTTAAAACGCTATTATCGTACATCATTTTTAATCAATTGACAAGCAAACAAAAAAAGCACTTACATAAAAAGTGCTAATAATAAGGGCATAAATACCGCTGGTAAGAGATTTCCAACCTTAATTTTTGTATGAAAACATAAATTTGTCCCTACTGCAAAAATCAAAACCGAACCTACAAAAGAAATATTAGAAATCATCGTTGTCGTAAAATAAGGTGCTAGAAAAGAAGCACAAACTGTCAGTAATCCTTGATAAACAAAGATAGGAATCGCGGAAAAAATCGTTCCTACTCCTAATGTTGAGGCAAAAACCATAACAATAACAAAGTCCATCACGGCTTTTGAAATCAAAACACTTGGATCATGTAATAAACCATCTTGAAAAGAACCAACAATAGCCATGGCTCCTACACATATAACAAGTGAAGTTGAAACAAAACCTTCAATAAATTTAGAATCATTACTTTTTACTTTGCTTTTTAAATAAAAGCCAAATTGTTCAATTCTTTTTTCAATATTAATAAATTCTCCTATCAAAGCTCCAAAACATAAAGATAAAACAAGAATTAAAGAACCTGTTGACTCTATTCCTGATTTAGAAATCTTTAACATCCCTGTCATCGCCCCAGAAATACCGACAAACAAGACCGCTAGCCCAATTCCTTGCATAATTGTTTCTTGATATCTATTTTTTAAACCATTTTTAAACAACAAGCCAATAATACCACCTGCAATAACAGCTATAGTATTAACAAGTGTTCCTAATCCAAACATTCAAATAATCCTAACCTTTCCATTTCATAATACACACCATCATTTTCAACACTTTCACAAATGTTATCGGCACTTTTTTTAAGTTCTTGACAGGCATTTTCCATCGCCACACTGTGATTACAAACTTGCAGCATTTCATAATCATTCATACTATCGCCAAAAGCAATCGTATCTTCCATTTTCAGATGAAGTGTTTCAACGACTTTTTTAATAGCTAGACCCTTATCAATTCCTTTTTTGATGATTTCACCATTGATAGAATGTTGGCTAAACATTTCATGAACAATAAAGTGATAATCTGGTAAAAGTTCTTTTGCTTTTTCAATATCTTCTCTATTAAAAGCAATAAAACAAAGTTTATGAATTCCTTGATTTTGATATTCACTGATATCAACCATATGATATTCTTTCTTTTGTTGTTCTTTTAATCTTTCAAATTCCGAATTTGTTCCTTCATCACCTAATAAAGCATGGGCAAAATAATGACGTAATTCATCACTAGCAAAAGTCATATAAGTCGATTCTAAGTTATAAAGAATATGATTTTGATCAAAAACTTTTCTTGCCTTATTAACTTCTTCTTTTCCCAAGTAAGTTGTTTCAATCACTTTCCCTTCAATTTCAAGATAACCCCCAGCTGAACAAATACAGCCATCAAAATCATCAGACATTATATTTTCTATACCTACACGATTTCTTCCAGTACATAAAAAAATCAAATGTCCATTTTTTCTTGCTTTTTGAATTCCTTTTTTTACAAGAGCTGATAAAGGATAATTTGGTGTGACTAATGTTCCATCTATATCTAAAAAAATGATTTTTTTCATTGTTCTTCCCCTTTTTCAATGCTTTTATTTTAATCATATTTTCTTATTTAATCAACAAAAAAAGAGAGCAATGCTCTCTAACGCATAATGATATAAGCTAAATAAACAACATAAAGAAGAAGCATGATGATTCCTTCTTTACGATCAATTTTATGTTTTGTGAATCCAAAATATAAGACAATAACTGAAAAAACAGTTAAAACAAGAATATCAATAATATTTTCAAAAATAAAAGTAATTGGACTAATTGTCGCTGCTACCCCTAAAACTAATAAAATATTAAAAATATTTGAACCAATAACATTTCCAAGGGCCATATCTACTTCACCTTTTCTAGCGGCTACAATTGAAGTAACAAGTTCTGGTAAAGAAGTTCCAAGAGCAACAATGGTAAGACCTACTAAATTTTGTGACATTCCTAAAGATAAGGCAATATTTGACGCACTTTCAACAACAAAGTCTCCACCAAATTTAATAGCGATGGCTCCACCAACAATATAAACCAAGCTTAATCCCATCGAAATAACTTTAATTTCTTCTTCCTCTTGATATGTATTCATTGCCTTTTTAGCTGACATAATCATGTAGATAATATATCCAATAAATAAAACAATGAAAATAAGTCCATCAATACGCCCTAATGTCATTCCTAAATAACCTAAAACCATTAATAAAATGGCACAAACAATCGAAAAGGGAAATTCTTTTTTTAGTGTATCAATTTGTACGGCAATTGGTACAAATAAAGCCGAAATACCACAAACCACCATTAAGTTGAAAATATTTGAACCAACGGCATTGGCAACCGCTAAGGCATTGTTTCCATCCATCGAAGCTGTAATACTGACAGCACATTCAGGTAAACTTGTTCCCATTGCTACAATTGTTAAACCGATAATTAATGAAGGAATATGAAATCTTGTCGCAATAGAAGAACTTCCTTCTACAAAGAAATCAGCTCCTTTCATTAATAAACCAAAACCAACAATAAGAACCAATAACGAAATAAAAATATTTGTCATACCACTCTCTCCTTTAAAATATCCCTAGATGTTCTAATAAAATTTTCAAACCAATTACAATTAAAATAATCCCACCAGCAATTTCTGCTTTATGTTCATATTTTGACCCAAAAATCTTACCAATATAAACACCAACAAAAGAAATAACAAAAGTTGTACAACCAATAATACTCATACATTCCACAATTGAATAATTTAAAAAAGCAAATGTAATTCCTACTGCTAAAGCATCAATCGATGTTGCAATCGCAAGTAAAAATAATTCTTTTAAATCTAATTTAAACTCTCCTGTTTCTTCATCATCTTCTGCTTTGATTCCATCAATAAGCATCTTACCACCAATAATACCTAATAAAATAAAAGCAATCCAATGATCAATACTCGTAATATAGCTTTCAAAACCTCTTCCTAAAAACCATCCAGTAAAAGGCATTAAAGCCTGAAAACCTCCAAAAAATAATGCAATAATAAAAACATCTCTCTTTTTTACCTTTTTCATTGATAAGCCTTTACAAATAGATACTGCAAAAGCATCCATTGAAAGACCTACACCAATCAAAAAGATTTCAATAAATAAACTCATACCAAATTCCTTTCTTCCTAAAATAAAAGAGGCCCATGCATAAAAAAACTTATGCATGAGTCTCGTTCTTTAAGATTTGCCAGGCTTACGCCATGATGTTGACAAACCGCGTCCTAAGACGTGTACTACTCCCTCATTCAACATCTTGATAGTATCAAAGTCTTTAAGTAAAAGCAAGTTATTTTTTGACTTTTATACTTACAAATTTACAAATAAAGATAATAACGGCACCAAGAGCTGTCATTAAATAAACAAAAGTAAATAACGCATTTAAACCAATGGTATCTTGTAAAACACCACCTAAGACATTTCCTAAAGTTGAACCAATTCCTGATGTCATAATACCAATCATTGTTTGTCCTGACATTTGATCTTGAGTATCTAGATTATAAGTTACATAGTAAGTAATAACTCCTGTAAATAAACCATAAGAAAGTCCTTGGAACATCATTCCAATAATCAAAACAATAAGATTTGGTGCTAAACCAATGGTATAGTTACGACAAATATAGAAAATAGAAGCCACTAAAATAAGAGTAACACTATTAAATTTCTTCATGAGTTTTGGCACAGTCATCATGACTGGTAATTCACTAAAAGCCATGGCAAACATAGCGACCCCATAAAGTGATGTATTTCCACCTAAGCTTTTAACAATGTTAATTAAATAAGTACCGATTGCTGTTGCCCCAGAGAACATAAAGCAAAAACCTAAAAGTAAGAAAAAGAAGATTTTATATTTTTTAATAACCGTAATAACAGATCCTTCTTCTTGAACTTCTTCTGTTTTTGTTTCTGTAATCTTTGATTCAGGTAAATGATATAAAATAAATAACATCACTAAAGCAAAGACACAGTAGGCAATTGATAAAATATTAGCCCCTAAAAAGGAAACAACTTGTCCAAAAATCAAAGCACTTGTCGCCCATGAAGCCGAACCAATTCCACGAGCAAGACCAAAGTTAACATATGTTCCTTCATTGATATAATTCATCGCAATCATCGTAAGCATAGGTACTGTTGACATGTTTAAAGCATACATGATGACATAAAAAATCATAACTAAAAAGGCTGGTATTGGTAAAAAAGCCATGACAATATATAAGGAAACCGTTGTTAACATTAAAATTGTCATCAATTTTTTGATTGTCATTCCTTTAATTTTAGAAATTAAAGATGACATAAATGGTGACAAGAAAATTGTAGCAACACAAGAACCCCCTGTGACGATTCCAATTTCCGTATTTGATAAACCTTTTGATTGTAAGAAAACGGCAATGAAACCATTGATACAACATCCAGTAAACCAATAAAATAAATGTAAAAAATTATATTTTGCTTTTAGTGACATATTTCTTCCTCCCTAATCGTAAAATACATTCTAACATAATTTTTTAAAGATGATGCTATTTTCATAATTTGAAAAAGAAAAGAAAGGGTTTTCCCTTTCTAAAGTTTTAAAGCAAGTTGAGTAGCTTCAAAGATGGCTTTTTTAGCGTCTCCTGCAAGAGATGCATCACCAATTAAATGAACATGTTCCCCTTTTATTTCTTGATAAAGATCTTGATTTGCTTTAGAACCAAATGCTAAAACAATCGTATCAAAATGAGAAAGTGTTTCTAATTGATTATTCTTTTCATAAACAATACCATCTTGATTGATTTTTAAAACCTTACTCTCTAAAGTAAATGTCACATTAAGTTGTTTTAAATGTTCTAATAAATTAAGTCTTGGTCTTTTAGGAGCAAGTGGTGCTGCTTTATCAAGCATATCAACGACATGAACGTGATTTCCATATTCCGCTAAGACTTCTGCTGTTTCCACACCAACAAGCCCTGCTCCTAATACAAGAACTTTTTGATCTTTTAATAAATGTTTGAATGATAAAATATCTAATGCACTGTACACGTTTTCATGATCAATACCTTCAATTGGTGGAATAGCTGGTTTAGATCCACAAGCTATAACGATTTCATCAAAATCTTTATTTTCTAAAAATTCTTTTGTTACAGATGTATTATATTGAATGTTAACACCATATTTATGACAGAAAGTAAGATATGTCGAAATAGTTTTAGCGAGATCTTGTTTCATCGTAGGAACGCTTGCTAAACGATATTGTCCACCTGCCACGCTTTCTTTTTCAAAAACCGTAACTTGATGTCCTCTTTTAGCTAAAACCCATGCCGCTTGTAAACCAGCAGGTCCAGCCCCAATAACCGCAATCTTTTTAATATCATCTGTCTTTTCAATGACCCAATCTCCTTCTTTACCACTAAATGGATTGATCATACATGAAGTTCCATAACCTTCTTCGAACATATTAGTATAAAGACATCTTTGCATACATCCTGTACATGTTAAGATTTCATCTAATCTTCCTTCTTGGACTTTTTCAGGAAAATGAGGATCACAAATAGATTGTCTTCCCAAAGCTACAAAATCCATTGCTTGACAGCGAATGGCACTTAAAGCAAGAGTTGCATCATTGATTCTACCTACACCAATAACAGGAATAGAAACAACTTCTTTGACTCTCTTTACATTTTCAATATTAAATCCACTTTTTACATAATAAGAACGAATCGCTTCTCCATAAGAAATATGAATCGCATCCGCTCCCGCATTTTCAAAACACATCGCATGAACCATAGCATCTTCAATGCTATTTCCACCAACATAGCCTTCATCGCCACTTGTTCTTACAACAACAGGATAATCTTGGCCACAGGCTTTTTTAACAGCTTCAACGATTTCACAAACAATACGCGCACGATTTGTGATATTTCCGCCATAGCAATCAACTCTTTTATTAACATCTTTTGATAAAAATTGAGCAAGTAAATATCCATGGGCACCATGAATTTCCACACCATCAAATCCTGCTTTTTGTGCACGTAAAGCCGCATCTACAAATTTTTGAATAATTTCAGGAATTTCATCTGTTGTCAATTCATGTACTTTTTGAGGATTTGAGGGATTAGGAAGATTGCTGGCACCTACTGGCATAAGAGATGTTGTCCCTTTTCCTTGAAGTCTTCCGGAATGTTGAAGTTGGGCAAAAATCTTTCCTCCATTTTCATGAACTCTTGTTGTAATTTTTGAAAGCATGTCAATAAAACAATCATCATAAATTCCTGCTTGCGTTTTTTCCGCAAGTCCTTCTTCACTGACACATAAAAATTCTGTAAAGATAAGACCAAACCCACCTTTTGCTCTTTCTCCATAATAATTAACAGCTTGATTTGTAAAATAATGTTCTTCGTTTGTATAGTGACTATCCATTGCTGGAACGACAAATCTATTTTTAATTTCTAATTTTCCAATTTTCATTGGAGTAAATAATTGTTGATACATATTTTTCTCCTTTATACACTTTTTAATTGTTTTCTTCTTTGTTTCACTTTTAATTCATCATTTTCATTAAAATGATGAATTACATCTTTTAAATAATTTAAAATAGTTTCTTTATCTTTTGGTAAATATCCTGTAAAATCAACTGCACTCGAAACACTACGGGCATAAACATAAATTTCATTTTCTAAATGTTCAACAAGAATTTTTAATTCTTCAATTCTTTCAAGTTCACCTGGTTCTTCAAACAAACCCTTTTCTACGTCTTGTTTTAATGGAGTATCCGGTAAAATAGCCACCGTTGTTAAAAAAATCATATAGGGATGAAGTTGATTTAAAAGCTTAGCTGTTTTAATTGCACTTTCTTTACATTTTCCTTTTCCTGCAATACCGCCTAAATAAATCACACGATAATCAACTTCAGCTTCTTCTAATTTTTTTAATTGTTGTAAAACATCACTTGCTAGATAACCTTTATTCATAAACGTTAAAGCTTCATCATCTCCACTTTCAATACCTATAAGAAGATCTTCAAAACCTAATTGTTTTAAATGACGTAAATCATCCACGGATTT
Source organism: Bacillota bacterium (assembly GCA_030540195.1). GTDB lineage: Bacteria > Bacillota_I > Bacilli_A > Erysipelotrichales > Coprobacillaceae > Faecalibacillus. Next base: position 23,848 of record JAUNWT010000027.1, read on the forward strand.
ATTCATTAAATCTGTCACCCGTGCGTAAGTCGAAATACGTGCTTGCGGCAAATATTTTCTAATAAGCAAAGCAATCTTTTCGAGTCTTGAAACACTTAAGGCATAAGGGTTTCCTCCTGCTGCCCAAATATCTTTTAAATCCGGTCGAATACGTGAGACTTCAATTAAATCTTCTTCAATTTGACTAAGTGGTGCCATTTTAAAGGGATATCCTTGATAAAAATTACAAAATCGACATTGATTATGACTACATCCCACTGTTACTTCGAGCATGAGGCTATAAGCATCGGTTGGTGGTCTAACAATTGGTCCATTATAATGCATATCATTCATCCTTTCCTTTTAACTAAAATTATATTTTCTTTTAAATTCTTTCAAATTACATTTTTTAAAACATGTATTAAGTTTTAACTTTACGCATAACATGATATACTAAAGAAAAAGGAGAAGGCTTATGAACGAAAGACAACTAGAATCATTTATTTTATCAGCTGATGAAAAAAGCTTTTCTAAAGCAGCTACGAAATCCTATATTTCAACCCCTGCTTTAGTTCAACAAATTAATTTACTCGAAAAAAGTATTGGTTTTAAACTTTTTGATCGTAGTCATTCGGGAATTTCTTTAACGCCCTCAGGTGAAATCTTTTATAAGTCCGCTAAAGAGATTCTAGATATTTATGATCAAGCATGTAAAAAAGGACAAGAACTTGAAAATCATCAACAAATCATCAAAGTTGCTTATCCTTTTGAAAAGTTTCCACTTTTCTTATTAAAAGCCTACCAAAAATTTCATCAAGATTATCCTAACGTTTCTTTAGAGTTTATTCCTTTATCATTTAATCAACATATCCAAGCTCTAAAAAATAAAGAAGTCGATTTAAGTATTATTGCGCGCCCTTTAGATGATTTGATTCAAGATTTATCTTTTACACCTCTTTATCAAGATACGTATAGTTTTTGTATGTCTTTATCTCATCCTTTATCGCATAAAAAAAGACTTACAAAAGATGATTTAAAAAAATATCCCATCTTAGTTGGAAAATATTCCTATTTAAAAGATTCTTTTGAAAGTCAGCTTCCCCAAGAATGTCAAATCATTCATTTAAAACAAGAATATGATCTTTCAACTTGTTCAAATCTTCTTGTTTCTAATGAAATAATGGTTATTCATTCTTTATGGAAAGAAAACTATATACCGCTTTTAAAAGTCATTCCTTCTTCAATTAAAGCGGGAGATATTGGCGCATTGTATCATCAATACCACTTAAAAACGCTTGATTTATTTTTAGAGTATTTAAAAAGCATAGATTAGATCATCTAACCTATGCTTTTTATTAGTCATTACCAATAACTCTTAAATCTTTTGGATAACTATTTAAGACCTTACATCCATCTTTTGTAACTAAAACAAGATCTTCAATTCGAACACCAAATTCACCTTGTAAGTAAACACCTGGTTCAATAGAGAAAGTCATTCCTTCTTGAACTTCTAAATCAAAGTTTTGTGAAACATCACACCATTCATGAACATCACGTCCAATAAAATGTCCCAAACGATGGTTAAATTCAACCGTATAACCACCTTCAGCAATAATGTCTCGAGCACATTTATCAATATCGCAAAGTCTTACCCCTGGTTTGATTATCGCTTCTGCTGCTTTTTGTGCTTTTAAAACAAGTTCATAAACGGCTTTTTGTTTTGGTGATACTTCTTTGTAGAAAACAGTTCTTGTCATATCACTACAATATCCTTTATATAAACCACCAATATCAATAACAATACTATCTCCTGCTTTTAAACGACTATCATCTCCACTATGGTGGTTGTCAGCACCATTTTTACCATAGGCAACAATTGGTTCAAAGGAATTTCCTACACAACCATGTTTTTGATAAATTCCTTCAAGTTGTTTAGAAACTTCTTCTTCTGTTAAGTCTCCCTTAGCGCAAATATTAATGACTTCATCGACAACTAAATCATTAATTTTTGATGCTTCAATCATGAGTTGTTGTTCTTTTTCATCTTTGATCATTCTCACACGGTCAACACATTCAGATCCTAATTCAAAATGACATTCATCTACTAAATTCATTAAAGGTATTAAGAATCTTGCTGGAAAGTTTTTATCGATTCCAATAGAACATGCCCCCTCAAATTCATCTGCAAGTAATTGAAGATAATTATCTGTATCACTATACCATACTTGTTCAATATCAAGTTCATGATCTAAATAAAATAAATTATTCATAAATAATTTATGATGTCCATCACTTGATAAAAGAAGTAAATACATTCTTTCACCTGGATTATTTTTATAATTGATTAAATAATCAATTGATGATGGATCACTAATAATTAAATGCGTTAATTGTCTTTTTTGCATTTCTTTAAGTACTTTTTCTAATCTCATTTCTTTATCCCCCTACTGTTAACTATTTTAATACGTTTATTTAAAAAATTAAAGAAATATAATCATATTTATTTTAATGCCTAAAAAGCATTAAAAACATAAATTATAAGTATTAGACATTATAGAAATCTCTTTATACAATAGAATCAGAAAAGGAGGACACATTATGAAAAAACATTGGTCCGTTTTAATTTGTTGCTGTGGTTTAGCGGCAGCATCGATTGGTATTTCAATTAATTCATCAGGTGTTTTTTATACACCTGTTTCAGAAAGTCTACATATGTTAAGAGGTACATTTTCAATGCATATGACACTTTTTTCTTTGGCAACTGCCATCATGTCATTATTTGTACCAAAGATTTATCAAAAATTTTCTTTTAAAAAGATTCTAACGATCAGCGTTATTGTTGCCGTTGTTTCAACAGCAGCTATGGCACTTGGAAAAAATGCGATCACTTTCTATATTTTAGGAGCCATTCGTGGAATGTCGACAAGTCTTTTTTCCATTGTACCCATCACCATGATTATCAATGGATGGTTTGAAAAGAAACATGGCCTTGCTACCAGTATCGCCTTTGGATTTAGTGGTTTAGGAGGAACTCTTTGTTCTCCTGTTTTATCAAGTGTGATCAGTTCTTTTAATTGGCAAATGGGGTATTTATTAAAAGCGATTATTCTTTTACTTCTATGCTTACCTGCTGTTCTTTATCCATTCTCTATGAACGCTAAAGATGAAGGTCTTCTTCCTTATGGCTATGAAGAAAAAAAGGAAACAACACAAAATCAAACAACATCCTCATTCCATTTTATGTCAGTTTCTTTTATCGCCTTCTTTATCTTTGGTATGTTGATTAGTTGTATTACCAGTGTGACACAACATTTACCAGGTTATGGTGAATCCTTAGGTTTTCCTTTAACTTCATGTGCGATTTTATTATCGGCAGGAATGATGGGAAATATTGTTTCTAAATTGATTATTGGAAGTTTAAGTGATCATTTTGGTGAAATGAAAGCCACTTTAATGATGATCAGTGTAAATATTTTAGGAATTGTCTTTTTAATGATAGGTCGTTCCATAACACTTCTTATTGTTGGTGCTTTCTTATTTGGTTCATGTTATTCTTTAGGAGCCGTTGCTGTTCCTTTACTTACAAAATATTTCTTTAAAACAGAAAACTATGCAAAAGCATTTCCAACAATTTCTTTTGCTTCTAATGTTGGTGCAGCGATTTCTTTATCAATGGTAGGTTATATTTATGATTTCTTTGGATCTTATATTTATGCCTTTATCATCGCTCTTGCTATGATTTTTGTAAGTATCCTCTTATTAATGATCACAACAAAAACCAAGGAAAATGAAGTGAACCGAAAAAGTTGGACAACTTAGGAGGTTCACTTTTTATTATGGCT
>JAUNWT010000125.1 GCA_030540195.1 Bacillota bacterium
GCCATAATAAAAAGTGAACCTCCTAAGTTGTCCAACTTTTTCGGTTCACTTCAAAAATAACAGGTAATTCCATCATTGTTCCTGCAAAAATAACTGTTGTTGCCTGCGAAACAGTTAAACCATTATGTTGATACATTGCTGGTAAATAAATACTATTTACATTGGTAATCCCATAAAAAATACAAGCAATAACAAGATAGATTAAAAGTTTCTTATTGAATAAAACATCTTTCATTGATGTTTTTTCTTCATTTGTTTGTTCGATTTCTTTAACATCTTTTGTTCCTAAGATTCCTATAACACAAAGAACCATTCCTGCAACAAAGAAAAGATACATTGCTTCAGGTGATATGTAACGATAAATAAGTCCACTAACTTGTGATCCACTGGCATAACCTATCGTTCCCCAAATACGAATAAGTCCATATTTGTGTTTAGATACTGTCGCCATTCTTTCAATAATAGGATTGACTCCATTTAAAATTGCGAGTACAACACTATAAACAATTGCAATCATATAGATATTATTGGCAAGAATAAAAACAATTCCAAAAACACCTGCAATTGCTAGTAAAATACCATTGACTTTTTTCTTATCATAACGATCACATAAATTCCCAATAAACGGTTGTGTAATCATTGATAAAATAAATGAACAAGATACTACAAGACTAACATCACTGGCTTTATAGCCTTTATCCATTAAATAAACAGAAATAAGACCTGAAAATAAAGCCATTGATAAATAATAAAACATATACATCAAAAAATAACTCAAATAACTTCCTTGATACTTTTTCATATTTCCTCCTAAAAATCGAAATTATCTGGATTCGGTCCAGTTCTTCTATGTTGATTTAATTGATTCATTAAATTCATATCTTCTTCACTTAATTCAAAATCAAATAAATCAATATTTTCAATAATTCTTTCTTCATGTACCGATTTAGGTAAAACAACAATTCTTTTTTGTAATAACCATCTTAAAATAATTTGTGCTGTTGATTTTTGATACTTATCCGCAATTTCTTGAATTGTTGAATCATTTAAACATGCACCACTTCCAAGAGGAGACCATGCTTCAATAACAATTTTATTTTCTTTACAAAATTGTATTGTTTCTTCATCTACCATTTGTGGATTAGTTTCGATTTGATTAACACTTGGAATTTTATTTACTTTTGATAATAAATTTTCTAGATGTGACTTTCTAAAATTAGAAACACCTATACTTCTTGTTAATCCTTCTTCTTGTAACTTTTCCATTTCTAAATAAGCTTCTTCATAACCCTCTGCTGGCCAATGAATAAGATAAAGATCAACATAATCTAAACCAAGTTTATCTAAACTTGACTTTAAAGCATCCCTTGTATTTCTATTTCTAATATCTTCATTCCATAGCTTTGTTGTTATAAAGATTTCATTTCTAGGAATGCCACTTTCTTTAATTGCTTCGCCTACCGCTTCTTCATTATGATAAGCAGCAGCTGTATCAATATGACGATAGCCATGTTTTAATGCGTTTAATACTGCATTTTTCGTATCTTCATGACTTTGCCATACCCCTAAAGCAACAACTGGCATAGTCAAATCATCATTTAATTTTACTCTTGTATTTTTGTTCATGACTCTTCTCCTTCCAATTTCCAACCATAATCATTATGATATATCATTAATTTTGTCATTCCACCGTCTACACAAATATTTTCACCTGTGATAAATCCAGCTTCTTCACTACACAAAAACAAAACAAGATGAGCAATATCCTCTACTTTTCCCACTCTTTTGACAAGATGCTGATTGACATCACTTCCATGATATTCTTTATCTTTTGTATCAATCCACCCTGGCGAAATACTATTCACCCTTGCCTTCCCTGCAAGTGAAACAGCTAAAGCATGTGTTAATGAAGAAATTCCTCCTTTAGCGGCACTATAACTTTCACTTTGTGGTTGAGACATACGATCTCTCGTTGATGAAATATTAATAATACAGGCATTTTGATTAAGATGATCTTTCAATAGTTTTGTAAGCATAAACGGTCCCGTAATTCCTACTTGTAAAGCTTCATTAAATTCTTCGTAGCTACACTCATCAATTCCTTTGAATAAAGGCTTCGCATTATTAATGATATAATCAACTTGTCCATAATCACTTATAACTTTATTGGTAAAAGCAATTAAATCTTCCTTATTACCAACATTTCCTATAAAATAATAATTTTCTAAAACATCAATTGTACATACATGCGCACCTTGTTTTTCAAACATTTCTTTTATACATTTACCAATTCCTTTAGCACCACCTGTTAAAACAACAACTTTATCTTTGAAGTTCATAATGATACCTATTCCTTATCAAAAACTTTTGATACTTTTTTTAATAAAGAAATAATTTCTAAATGTTGAGGACAAACACCTTCACATTGTCCACATTCAATACATTGATACGCTTTGGCATGTTCATTGCTTGTATGATCCTTATACCATGTTTGATAACGAGAGCTTTCACCATAGAGTATTTGACTATTATAAGCTGTAAATAAATCTGGTATTTGTATTTGCAATGGACAACCTGGTGTACAATAGCGACATCCTGTACATGGAACCGTTGGTTTAGAAAGAACAGCTTTAGTTACTTTTTCTACAAGCTGATATTCTTCATTATTTAATGGAACAAAATTGGACATTGTTGATAAATTATCATTCATTTGTTCAATTGTACTCATGCCTGATAAGATTGTCATGATCCCTTCTTGAGAAGCAATAAATCTTAATGCCCAAGAAGCAATCGATTTTGTAGAATCATAGTCTTTATAAATCTTTTCAACATCTTCGCTAAAACTTGCAAGTGTTCCACCTTTAATTGGTTCCATAACTACCACCGGTTTTTGATGTCGTCTTGCAACTTCTAAATTTTTCTTTGATTGAATAACCCCATTATTCCAATCTAGATAATTAAGTTGTAATTGAATGAAATCTACTTCTGGATGTTCAGTTAATACTTGATCAAGAAATTCTGGTGTATCATGAAAAGAAAATCCAATATATTTAATCTTTCCTTCTTGTTTCATTTGTTTGATAAAATCAAAACAATGATATTGTTCATAGGTAGGATAATGTTTCTTTTCAATACTATGTAATAAATAAAAATCAAAATAATCCACACCACTCAAAGATAAAGATTCATTAAAAATTCTTTCAATATCATCTTCACTTTTTAATTTCCACGCTGGTAACTTATCCGCAATTGTATAAGCGTTTCTTGGATAACGATCAACAAGTGCTTCTTTCATAGCTTTTTCACTGCCCGCATAAGCATAAGCTGTATCAAAGTAAGTAAATCCAGAGTTCATAAAAGCATCTACCATGGTATTCACTTTTTCTTGAATAATATTTCCATTTTCATCTTTTGGTAAACGCATTAAACCAAAACCTAATTTTGAATCTGATAACATATTTTTCTCCTCTTTCCTTTTTCACTTTTAGTTTATGAAAGTTAAACAATGCTTACAATATTTCTTCAAATAGTTAAAATAATGTTTTATAAAAATAACCAAAAAAGATATATTTTTGTAAATGAAATTTACAATTTCTTCACAAAAACTGCCTAATAAATAAAACATTCTTTTAATTCTTATTTCAGCTCTTTTAATTAAATAAAAAGGAATTATGATATATTTGAAAGAAGGTATAGCATGAAACATTTATATTTAGTTAGACATGGTGAAACATTATTTAATAAAAGAAGAAAAATACAAGGTTGGTGTGATTCACCATTAACTCCATTAGATATTCAACAAGCTAAAGAAGTAAAAGAAAAATTAAAAAAACTAAACATTCCATTTGATGGGTTTTATTGTTCAACAAGTGAACGTGCCTCAGATACTTTAGAGATTATTGTTGGAGAGAATCAACCTTATATACGCCAAAAAGGATTTAGTGCTAGTATAAATTTAGTACCAGTTAAATAGAAATAATGTCTCAAAAAA
>JAUNWT010000126.1 GCA_030540195.1 Bacillota bacterium
TGTTTTTAAGTCGTCTTTTTTTTCGTAAAAATGTTGATTTTATTTATACACTTTCCCTCCTTTAACGAAGATTTCAAATAAGCATAAATAAAATCATCAAGATTTCCATCTAAAACATCTTTAGGATTATTTGATTCATAAAGAGATCGATTATCTTTCACTAAAGAATAAGGATGTAAAACATATGATCGAATTTGTGAACCCCAAGCAATTTCTTTTTGTTCGCCTTGAATTTCTTTTAATTCTTTCGCTTGTTTTTCTTCCATTAAAGCAAATAATTTACTCTTTAACATAATCATTGCTTGTTCTCTATTTTGAATTTGACTACGTTGACTTTGACAAGTTACGATTGTTCCTGTAGGAATATGTGTAATTCGAACGGCTGAATCCGTTTTATTGATATGTTGTCCACCCGCACCACTTGCACGGTAAGTATCAATTCTTAAATCTTCTGGTTTAATGTCAATTTCAATCGTATCATCAAGTTCTGGAATAACATCTACCGAAGCAAAAGAAGTATGTCTTCTTTTAGAAGAATCAAATGGTGAAATTCTTACTAAACGATGAACTCCTTTTTCCGCTTTTAAATGTCCATAAGCATATTTTCCTTTTACTAAAAAAGTTACCGATTTAATTCCTGCTACATCACCATCTAAATAATCTAACACTTCTATTTTAAAGCCTTTATTTGAACAATAACGTTGATACATACGATACAACATTTCTGCCCAATCTTGACTTTCTGTTCCACCAGCACCAGGATGGATTTCAACAATGGCATTTAAACCATCGTATTCTTTTGATAAAAGTAAAACTTTTTCAAATTCTTCCATACGTTTTTCAAATTCTTGATAATCACTTTCTAAAATTGTTTGAAATTCTTGATCTTCTGTTTCTTTAACTAAGGAATAAGTTTCATCTAAAGAATTTAAAGATTGTTCAAGATTTTCATATTCATCTGTAATTTTTTTCATATCATTAAGTTGATCATAGATTTTTTTAGCGTGATCTGGTTGATCCCAAAAACCTTCTTGTAATGTTTGATAATTTAAGCCTTCTATTTCTCTTAATTTTTCGTCAATTTGTGCTGATTTTCTATACTCCTTTATTAATAAATGGGCTTTATCAAGCCCATTTTTAATTTCATATAATTCCATTATTTAAATTCAACCTCTAATTGTAATGATGGAATATTTTTTTCAGCAGCACTACCTGGACGAATACCCATGTGTACGATATTTTTAGAAATCATATCAACAATAGAAAGTTTCATTTGTTCAAACATATAGAAAGCTTCTTCTGTATATTCAGATAATGGATTCTTTTGAGCGTATGCTCTTAAATAGATACCATTTCTAAGTTTTGTCATTGCATCAATATGATTGATCCATGTATAATCAATAACTCCTAAAAGAATACTTCTTTCATAGTTTAAGATTTTTTCATGTTCAATATCTTTATTTAAACGTATTTGATATTGTGAGAAACAGATTTCTGTAAGTGTTTCTAATAATTTAGCTGGATTATTTTTAACAACATCTTTATTTTTAGCATCGATTGTTGCAAGTAACATATAGTTCTTAGCTACAAATTCTAAAACACCATCCACATCAATTGTTCCATGTTTATCATCTGATGTATATTGTTTAATTGTCATTTCAATTGCTTGATTGAACATTCCTTTAATAATATCATCTAAATTGTCTAAAGACATGATTTCATCACGTTCTTTATACATAATTTCACGTTGTTGACGCATAACATCATCATATTCAAGGATATGTTTACGTGAATCAAAGTTTTGTCCTTCAACACGTTTTTGGGCATTTTCAATAGCTTTTGAAACCATTTTATTTTCAATTGCCATATCATCATCTAAATAATTACTAAATGATTGTAATTTTTCTCCTGCGAAACGTTGCATTAATTCATCATCAAATGAAACGTAGAATACTGAATATCCTGGATCACCTTGACGTCCAGAACGTCCACGTAACTGATTGTCAATACGACGTGATTCATGTCTTTCTGAACCAATAACCGCTAAACCACCAATTTCAGCAACACCTTTACCAAGTTTGATATCAGTACCACGTCCAGCCATGTTTGTCGCAATTGTTACGGCACCCATTTGACCAGCTCTAGCAATGATTTCTGCTTCTTTAGCATGATTTTTCGCATTTAAAGTATTGTGACGAATACCACGACGATCTAACATTTTTGATAAAGTTTCAGATGTTTCTACAGAAACTGTACCAATTAGAATTGGTTGACCGTAAGAATGTCTTGCGACAACTTCATCACATAAAGCTTTAAATTTATTTGTTTTTGTTGAATAAATTTTATCGTTACGATCATCACGAATAACTGGTTTATTTGTTGGAATTTCAATAACACGCATGTTATAGATCATCATAAATTCTTCTTCTTCAGTTTTGGCAGTACCTGTCATCCCTGCAAGTTTATTAAATAATCTAAAGAAGTTTTGGTACGTAATTGTTGCTCTTGTTTCTGTTTCTTCTTTAATTGGTACACCTTCTTTAGCTTCAATAGCTTGATGTAAACCATCTGAATAAGCACGTCCAGGCATAACACGTCCAGTAAATTGGTCGATAATCATAATTTTAGCATTACGAATATCTCTTGTACCATCTTCAGTTGCTACCATATATTCTACATCACGTGTCATTGCATAGTTTGCTTTTAACGCTTGATTGATATGGTGAACTAATGAAGTATGTTGAATATCATATAAGTTTTCAATTTTGAATCCTTTTTCAGCTTTTTCAATACCACTTGGTGTTAAAGTAACTGTTTTTGTTTCTACATCTACTTCATAGTCTTTTTCAGCAGTTAATGATTTAACAAAACGATCTGCTTGTAAATATAAAGCAGCTGTATTTTTACGTCCGCCAGAAATAATTAATGGTGTTCTTGATTCATCAATTAAGATAGAGTCAACTTCGTCAATTAAAGCATAGTTTAAACCTTTAACTAATACTTTATCTTCCATTGAAGTCACCATATTATCTCTTAAATAATCAAATCCAAGTTCCGCATTTGTTGTATAAGTAACATCACAACCATGTGCTTCTTGTTTTTGTGCTGGTGTTAATTCTCTTTTATTTAAACCAACTGTTAATCCTAAAAATTCTAATACTTTACCATTATTTCTTGCATCACGTTCAGCTAAGTAATCATTAACTGTAATAACGTGAACACCTTTACCTGTCAAAGCATTTAAGTAAACTGGGAAAATAGAAGTTAATGTTTTCCCTTCACCTGTTTTCATTTCAGCAATATCACCATTATGTAAAGCAATACCACCCATTAATTGTACTTTGAATGCTTTTAAATGAATTTGACGCCATGCAGCTTCACGTACAGTTGCAAAAGCTTCAACTAAAATATCATCTAAATCTTTCCCATCTTCTAATTTTTGTTTTAAGATGTTTGTTTGATTTGCTAATTCTTCATCAGACATTGCTGTATATTGATCTTCTAAAGCAATAATACTTTCAGCAACACGGTCTAATTTTTTTAGTTGTTTTCTTTCATCATCAAAAACACCTTTAATTCTTGAAACAAAACCTTTTTTTGTTTTTTGAGGTGTTGTAGAAAATGGAAGAACTTCTCCTGTATATTCTTGATTTTTAAAATCATCTACATGTATATTTTCGCCTTGTTGATCTTGTAAATCAACAATGTTTTTTGCAGCTTCTACATCAATTCCTAATTTAGCATTTCTCTTTTTTATTTCTTTTCTAATTTCTTGTTTTCTACTTGCCATGCATACTCGCTCCTTTTACGCTTGTAATCAATGCTAATTATAACAAAATATGTGACCTATTAAAAGGAAAATTTTTTCAAGCCTTTTCATAAAAAAAATCTAGGTATTTCCTAGATTTTTACAACATGTTTGGCTTGCATGCCACGGTCACTTTGATAC
>JAUNWT010000028.1 GCA_030540195.1 Bacillota bacterium
TCCCCCAGTCAATACTTTTTTATCCGTTTTTGTATTTGTTTTATTGTTTTTATTTTTCTATCCTTATTATATATACGTATATTTGACAATAATTGTTTATTTTTCCGTATTTTTCACATAATTTACTGGTAAAAATACAAATGCGGAGGTAATTATATGAAACGATTAAAAAAATCAATTATTCTTTTAACCATTATTTCATTAGGTGCTTTCTTTTTTTCGTTAACTAATCCAGTTTCAATAGAAGCTTCTAGTAATGATAATAATTCTATTAATTATGTTCATTTAAAAAATACAAGTACCGATCTTTCAATAATTTATTCAACCAAATATCAAAATAAAACTTACAACCAAATCGCTAAACTCAAAAAGTATAAAAACTATACAATAGAACACCCTTTATTAATTGCGAATCCTTATGGCACAAATACAACTTCTGTTTATATGTACTTTGAAACAAGCGATGAATTACAGGCCACTTATAAAATACATTGTGAAGGTTACAACGATTTTACACGTACACTTAACAGTAATACTTTAAGTGGTTACACAACAGAACATGAATATCTTCTCGTTGGTGCCATTCCTGGTCAAACAAATGTAATTACTGTTACTCTTACCAATAAACAAGGAAAAACAGTGGATACATTATCTTGGTCATACAACGCTCCTTCTCTACAAGGCGGGGATCAATATCTTACAGTAGAATGTGATGATTCAAATACAACATCTTTATCTAATGGGCTTTATACCGTTTTAGGAAATGATGTAACCGAAGATAGTGAAGAACAAGCTTACATGAGACTCTACGATAATGATGGAATTATTCGTAGTGAAATCCCAATTATTTCTTATCGTAGTCATCGTATTTTATTTGAAGATAACACAATGTACTTTAGTATTTCTAGTACAAAGATTGTTGGCATGGATCAAACTGGTTATGTTTCTAAAATTTATGATACTGGTAATTATAAGTTACATCATGACTACATCTTCGATAGCAATAACAATCTTCTTGTTCTTGCCAGTGAAAAAAGTGCAAAAACAAGCGAAGATAAAATTATTATGATTGAAAAAGATTCTGGTAATATTACAGAACTTGTAGATCTTATTGATTTATTCCCTGATTATTATTCAACAACTTCTATGCCTGATGGTGAAGAAGATCTCGATTGGATGCATATCAATTCATTAGCTCTTGTGGATAAAACAAGTTTAATTATTAGTTCAAGAGAAACATCAACTATTATTAAATTAGATAATATTTATTCAAATCCAACAATTGATTATATGATTGGTTCTGATAATTTCTGGCAAGAGAGTGGTTATGATTCTTTACTTTTAAATAAAACAAGTGATTTTTCAATGCAAGCTGGTCAACATTGTGTTACTTATGTAGAAGATAATTCTCTACCTCAAGGGCAATATTACCTCTATCTTTATAATAACAACCTTGCGGTAAGTACAACACGTCCTGATTATGATTGGAAAAGTGATTCAAACTACTCTGATGCTTACTACAACTTAAAAAAAGGAACTTCTTACTATTATAAATATAAAGTGGATGAAAATGCCCGTACCGTTGAACTTGTAAGTAGCATTCCTGTTGCTTATTCAGGATATGTAAGTAGTGTTCAAGAATTAAACGGAAATATTATTATCGATAGCGGAATTGCGATGTCTTGGGGTGAATATAGTCAGGATGGTACTTTATTAAAAGCGTTTAAAACAACGGGTGGTAAATTTGTTTATCGTGTCTTTAAATATGATTATCTAGATTATTGGTTTCAATAATCTAGATTTTTTTACTATTATTTTTAGTTATAGTGGATTGCTATTTCGGTATTGTACTTCTATAATAGAAACGATTAAAGTATATTTGGGGGGAGATTTATCATGAAAAAAACACTCTATTTAATGAGACATGGACAGACTTTGTTCAATCTGCAACATAAAATTCAAGGTTGGTGTGATGCACCTCTTACACCTTTAGGAATTAAACAAGCACAAATGGCCAAAGAGTATTTTAATAATGTTACTCTTGATCACGCTTATGCTTCTACTTCTGAAAGAGCATCTGATACTTTAGAAATCATTACAGATATGCCTTATACACGTTTAAAAGGTTTAAAAGAATGGAACTTCGGTGTTTTTGAAGGAAAAGATGAATGTTTAAACCCTAAACTACCTTATGGGGATTTCTTTAAACAATTTGGTGGCGAAGGTGAACTTGAGCTTAGAGAACGTATAAATAAAACACTAACTGAAATCATGAATAAGGATGATCATCAAGTAGTTTTAGCAGTTTCTCATGGTGCTGCTTGTGCTCAATTCTATCGTGCCTGGGAAGATCATGCTAAAGTAAAGAAAACAGAAAGATTTTATAATTGTTGTATTCAAAAATATGAATATGAAGATGGAATCTTTACACTTGTAGAAATTTTTAATCGCAATATTACAGAATAGGAGAAAAATATGGATTCGATAAAACGTAAATCATTTAATGCAAATGTCGACTTGATTCATGGACCCATCTTTAAATCATTGATCATTTTTGCATTACCATTATTTATATCAAATATCTTCCAACAACTTTATAATACTGTTGATACCATGATTGTTGGAAACTTTTTAGGAGATGCTTCTTTAGCAGCCATTGGATCATGTACTTCCATTTATGACTTACTTGTTGGTTTTGCCTTAGGTATTGGAAATGGACTTGCTATTGTTACTGCAAGAAGTTTTGGTTCTAAAGATGAAAAATTATTAAAGAAATCAGTTGCTAGTTCTTTAGTCATTGGAATCGTTGTTTCAATTGGACTAACACTTATTGGTTTGATTTTCTTACAACCACTTCTTCATTTATTAAATACACCCGCAAACATTATTGATGAAGCTTATAGTTATATTTTCTTTATTGTTTTATTTATTATTGTTATGTTTGCTTATAACTTATGTGCCGGATTAATGAGAGCCATTGGTAATAGTGTGATGCCTCTTGTTTTCTTAGTAGTTTCATCTGTTTTAAATATTATTTTAGATTTAGTATTTATTACTCAATTAAATATGGGCGTTCAAGGAGCTGCAGTAGCAACTGTTATTTCTCAAGGAACTTCCGTTATTTTGTGTATTATTTATATGTTTAAAAAGACGCCTTTATTGCTTCCTAAAAAAGAACATTTTGAAGTTGATAAAGATCTTTATAAAGAATTATTAGGACAAGGTTTTTCAATGGGATTTATGAGTTGTATTGTTTCTGCTGGTTCTGTCATCTTACAATATGGTATTAATAATTTAGGTTATTTAATTATTGCTGGACATACAGCCGCAAGAAAACTTTATATGTTCTTTAATATGCCTTTTACAGCAATGGCTCTTGCTATTTCAACTTTTGTTTCACAAAATAAAGGAGCAAATCAAAAAGATAGAATAAAAAAAGCTCTTCGTTATGCTTATATCTATGACATTGTTGGAGCAGCAATCGTAACTTGTATTATCTTATTATTCGGTTCTTCTTTAGTTAAATTAATATCTGGTTCAAGTAAAGAAGTTGTTTTACATAACGGGACACTTTATCTTACAATTGTTGGTCCTTTCTATGCTGTACTTGGAATATTGATGCAAACACGTTATGCGCTTCAAGGAATTGGACAAAAACTTCTTCCTTTAATTTCAAGTGTGATTGAATTCTTTGGAAAGATTATCTTTGTTATCTTCTTAATTCCACGTTTTCAATATATGGCTGTTATCTTCTGTGAACCAGTTATCTGGTGTGTGATGACAGTTCAACTTGTTTATTCTTTCTATCATAATCCTTATATTAAAAATAATTAAAAAAATTGGACGGTGCACAAAGCATCGTCCTTTTATTATATTAAATTTCTTCACCGTTAGATTCACAAACTTTTTTATACCAATAGAATGAATCTTTTTTGCTTCTAGAGAAATCTCCAGTTCCATCATCATGTCTATCTACATAAATGAATCCATAACGTTTTGCATATTGTCCTGTTCCAGCTGATACTAAATCAATTGGTCCCCATGTTGTATATCCAATTAATGGGACACCATCTTCAATGGCTTCTTTCATTGCATGAATATGTCCTTTGAAGTAATCAATACGATAATCATCATGAATTGATCCATCTTCTTCTACTGTATCAAATGCTCCAAATCCATTTTCTACAATCATCAATGGTGTATGTGGATATCGATCATGTAATAAGTTTAATGTATATCTTAATCCATCTGGATCGATTTGCCATCCCCAATCAGATGCTTTTAAATATGGGTTTTTAGCACCTTTTGACATATTACCTGCTGTTGTTTCAGCGTTTTCATCTACTGTTACACAGTTTGACATGTAATATGAGAATGTATAGAAGTCTACTGTTCCTTCTTTAATAATTTTCTTATCTTCTTCTGTAATATATGAAGTATCAATATTATGTTCTTTAAAATATCTGAAGATAAATGATGGATATTCTCCACGTACTTGTACATCTCCACAGAAATTGTTTTTGAAGTTATCTTCATCAAATGCTGCTAAGATATCTTTTGGATTTGGTGTTAGTGGATATAATGTTGTATGTGCAATCATGTTACCAATCATGAAATCTGGATTGATTTTATGACCTTCAATAACTGTTCTAGCGCTTGCTACAAATTCATTGTGTAATGCTTCAAACATAATTTGTTCATTTGATTTTAATTCATTTAATGGAATTCTATGATCTGCATTAACATCTTCTGGGTCCATTAATCCAAGTCCATAAAGGTTACCAATTCCACCTTCACCCATACATGCAATATTGATTTCGTTGAATGTTAACCAGTATTTAACTTTATCTTTATAACGTTTCATACAAGTTGTTGCATATTTAACGAACATGTCAATGACTCTACGATCTGAGAATCCGTTATATTTTGTTACGATGTTCCATGGAATTTCATAGTGACATAAAGTAACTAATGGTTCCATTCCATATTTATGACATTCATCAAATACTTTATCATAGAAAGCTAAACCTGCTTCGTTTGGTTCTTCATCATCACCATTTGGGAAAATACGTCCCCAGTTAATTGATAGTCTGAATACTTTCCATCCCATTTCCGCAAATAAAGCGATATCTTCTTTATAATGATGATAGAAGTCTACTGCTTCATGACTAGGATAAAAAGCTTCTGGATCTGTTTTTGGTAAGAATGTTCTTGGTGTGTTAACATCTCCACCTAATAACATATCTGGTACAGATAATCCTTTACCATCTTCTAAGTATGCACCTTCACATTGGTTGGCAGCTACTGCTCCACCCCATAAAAATCCTTTAGGAAATCCCATTTTCATTACCTCCTTATTTCCATCTGATTTTTTCTATAAACATTATAAAGGAAAATCGTTAAAAATTCTTTCATAATATGAAAAAACTATTCAACATTTTCCCACCAATGTTCTTGATAAGTTTCTATTTTACTATAATCGACAATTTCACCAATCTTTGGTGTTGCTAGATTTAAGTTTTCTTTTTGAGACCTTGTAGTAATTTGTTTAATTGGATCATCCCAAGAATGATTACAAATACAAAAAGCACCCCAATGAACAGGCACTGTCCACTTTGCATGAAGATCTTTCATTGCTTGAATACCATCTTTTGGTAACATATGAATATTGGACCATGCTCGATCATATTGTCCATCTTCAATCATTAATAAATCAATAGCACCAAATTTTTCATAAACTTCTTTGAAATGATTTCCATAACCGGTATCCCCTGTAAAATAAGTTGTATATTTATCATTTTTAAAAACATAGCCACTCCACAATGTCGTATTGTTTTTCCAAGGAACACGTCCAGTAAAATGCCTACCCGGTGTTGAAGTAATAGTAAGACCATCTACTTTTACTTCATCCCACCAATTCATAACATGAATTTTCTTTTCATTGACTCCCCAACGAAGAAGATGTTTTTCTACCCCTAGAGGAACACAGTATTCTTTTACTTTTTCATCTATTTGTTTAATTGTTTGATAATCTAAATGATCATAGTGATCATGTGAGATGGCAAGAATATCAATATTTGGCATATTTTCTATATCTATCGGTAACTTAGAAAAGCGCTTTGGTCCAATAAAAGGAACCGGCGAACTATAGTTTGAAAAAACAGGATCCATTAAGACATTCTTTCCTTCTATTTGAAGCATCGAACTTGAATGTCCAAACCAAATCCACTTAAGTTCATCTTTCTTCGCTTTTTCTATTTTCTTCAACTTATGAACAGGTATTTCACCCTTAGGAACTTTTTCTTCATTTTTATATTCACTCTTTTGTCCTGTCATTAATTGAATTTCAGGATTTCCATGAAATATTCCTTTTTTATATAAAGAATTTCTCGCTTTATATTCTTTTTGATCTTCCTCTGTCACACTTCCACCTAAACTTGGCCAAAATTCAATAAATAACACAGCCACAATAGCAATACTTACAAATACAATACCTACAATTTTTAATATTTTCTTAATCATTTTTTATTCCATTACAAGTGTTACTTGAACGCTTCCTTTTCCTATCACTTCTTTTAAATGTGTTGTATCTTTAATATGACCTAACTTAGTAAAATCCCAAGTATTTTGATTGTAGTAAAGACATAATTTATTACCTAAATATAAAATAAGATCCCCTTCTTTCGTCGTAATGGTTTCATCATTACGTGGAAGTGTTATTCCTAAATCTCCTACTTTTTCAAAGTTTCCATAATCATCTAAAGAAAGTATTCTTTTTTCTTTAGAAACATATTCTTTTAAAGCTTTAGCACTTGTATTATTTTCTAATTCAACTTCAAATGTATAACCATTAACTTCTAATAACATCACTTCTCTCTCCTTTTCTTTTTTTATATTTTTTTGGTGACTCGGTTTATTTATAAAAAGACATGAACCAACAATTACTAAAACAAGTAAAATATACTTTTTCATTATTGAATTGCTTTTCCCATTTCATAAGCCTTTTTTAAAGCTAGATGGTCTTTAATTGTATTTGGTCCATCAACTCCACCCGCAAAAACACTTCCAACAAAATGTGATTTAGGATAACATGCAATCCATCCTTTTAATCCATTGATAGCACGACTATCAACACCATCTTCATTTTCAGCAGCTGTCGAAAGTAAATATACATCTCTAAATTGATAATCTGTTTCATAAAGTGAATTTGCACGATCAATCATGACTTTCATTTGTCCTGACATTTCATAGTAATATATGGGTGTTACCCATACTATAACATCTGCTTGTTTGATTTGTTCAGTAATGCTATTGGCATCATCTTTGATTACACACTCACCTAATTTTAAACAAGCAAGACATCCTTTACAAAAGGCAATATTTTTATCTTTTAAACTTATTTCTTCCACACTATTTCCACTTTCTTTTGCTCCCTGAATAAAAGCATCTGCTAGTTGATCAGAATTACTGTTATATCTTAAACTTGTTTTAATCACACATATTTTTTTAGCCATTTTCCTTTTCCTCCATCATAGATTTGAATATTCATTCATTCTATGTTACATTTATCATAACATCTAAACTTGACTTTAGGTCAAGTACAAAGGAGGAACTTATATGTATTCTATTGGTGAAATCTCAAAAATGTTTCAATTACCTATTTCAACTCTTCGTTATTATGATAAAGAAGGCTTATTCCCTCATTTAAAAAGAGTAAATGGTGTAAGACAATTTAGTGAAAGTGAAATTGAAACTTTACGTGTTATTGATTGTTTAAAAAAATCAGGCTTAGAAATTAAAGAAATAAAAGAATATATGTCTTTATGTTCTTTAGGAAATACCACGTTAAAACAAAGAAAAGCAATCTTTGAAAAACAAAAGGAAGAAGTATTACAAGAAATGGAAAAACTTCAAAAAGTTCTTTCTATGCTCAATTATAAATGTTGGTATTATGATCAAGCGATTGAAAAAAATGACGAAGCTTACGTTCAAGCTCTTTCATTTAATCAATTCCCACCACAAATCCAACAATACTATAAACATAGTCACGAGGATTGTTAGAAGTGAAAAAGAAAATACTGATTACCTTATCAATTATTTTGATTCTTTGTGTAGGTGGTTTTAGCATTTATGTAAATGATTATTATCACGCACAAGATGATGCATTAGAAATCTTAAACCATCAAGAAGTAAAACAAGTAAATTCTAATCTTATTACTTTAACCCCTCAAAAGACAAGTGATGTAGGTATTATTTTCTATCCTGGAGCTAAAGTGGAAAATACAGCTTATCTTCCTTTACTTGAACAATTAGAAAAGAAAGGATATAACTGTTACTTAGTCAATATGCCTTTTAAGATGGCTATTTTTAATAAAAATGCGGCCAATAAAATTATTAATAAATATTCAAATATAAAACATTGGTATGTTTGTGGTCATTCTATGGGTGGTGCCATGGCTTCTTCTTATGTTTCTAAAAATAAAGAAAAAGTCGATGGCTTAATTCTTTTAGGGGCGTATATTTATGGCGATGTTTCCGATCAAGATACACTTACCATTTATGGTTCTTTAAATACAAGTGTAAAAAAGAAAATAGACTATAAAAGAAATATTGTGGTGATTCAAGGTGGTAATCATGCTAACTTTGGTAACTATGGTCATCAAAAAGGAGACGCCAAAGCTACGATTTCTCGTAAAAGCCAACAAAACCAAACAATCAAAGCAATAGATAATTTCATTAAAAAAAGGCTGAATTAATCTTCAGTCTTTTTCATATAGTCATTTAAATGAATACCATTTTTTAAAGCATCTATGACATGATCTTTATCAATTACATTTTCTACCTTTTCATCTAAAATCGTTCCAATAAAACGCGCATCATCATCAATAGTAAAAGGCCAATAGAAATAGAAATGATTTCCATCTTTAAATTCAAAACGATAATCAAGAACATACCAATCTTTCGCAATTGGTGTTCCATAATTTTCATAACGATGTTTTAAAAGAAGTTCTACACTTTGAATATCTTCATATTTATATTCCTTCATAAACTTAGCTTCTTTACCCAATAAAACAGCATAGAAATATTTCACATTGCTTATAAAACCTTTAAATTGATAATAACGTATACGATCATTTAAAAACTCTACCGATTGATTTCTTGTTTGATCGAGTGGCAATCTTAACCATAATTGTGAAAATTGGAAATCAGCAGCAATAAAACCAGTTGTAATCAATAATGAAAGAAAAATCACAAATATTATTTCTTGAACAGTTGTCTTAGATGGTTCACTTACATATGTTATAAGCGCTACAATTAATAAAGTTGGTATAAATTTATATAAGAGTTTTTTAATAGCAAGTTTCTTTGTAAGTCTTCTTCCAAGTGATACCGTATCTGTTGTTTTTTGATAACCCAATTTATAATTCTTTGTTTCTCTTTGAATTTGTTGTAAAGCGGGTAGCATTGGTAAATCTTTTCTTACATACATTTCGATATTTTCTTGGACTTCTTCTAAACTCTTAATTTGTTTTTCTAGATGAATTTGATTGATTTTTAAACATTCTTTAAAATCAAGTTCATTATTTAAAATTGCTTTTACATCATCAATAGAAATATTGAGGTTACGTAAGAATTTTACCATGATGAGTTTTTGTAAATCATCTTGGCTATAACTACGATAACCATTGGCATCCCTTTGAGGTGTAACGATTCCTTCTTTTTCATAATAGAAGATTGTATGCTTTGAGATTCCTAATTCCTTTTCTAATTCGTGTGTTTTCATAAATAACACCCCTTCCTTAACTTTATCTAACACTATAGAGTGGCTTTATAGTCAAGGTTTTTTATCAAATTTTGAATGAACTGTAAGAAATCCAGGTTGATATTTATTTTCTTGAACATAAATCCAATGATTTTTTAAATAGCCATTAATAACTTCTAAAATCTTATCTGTAGGATAACTTTTACCTTCTTGTCTAAGTTCTAAACCACAACATGTACATCCACCAACACCATGAATCGAATATTCTATATTATTTTGTTTAAGTAATTGATTGATTTCGAGAATCATATTAAAGTGTACAACATTATTCATAGTATCACCTCTTTTATTTATTATAGCATATTCGCTTTCATACAAAAAAGGAATTCAATTTCATTATAGAAATCAAACTCCTTTATTTGTCAACAACCTGAAAGGCCTCAGAAATCTGAGGTCTTGTCTTTTATAAACACATTTTATAAATATTTAAACAATCTTCTTGAGTTAATGGTCGATAAGCTCTTGGTAAAGAATCTTGACCATAACATGCTTTAACTTTTAATTCATCAAATTTTTCATCTGTAATATTCATTTCACTAAGTGTTGTAGGTAAATGAAGTTCATCTTTGATGAAGTTTTGTAAAGCTTCAATTCCTGCTTTTGCATTATCTTGATCATTACCTTGATCTTGAATACCCATAACATTTAACCCAAAGCGAGCAAAGTCTCCAGCGACAGTTTCATCTTTGTTTAATAAATAAGTCATCCATTTAGGAGTAATAATAGCAAGGGCTAAACCATGAGTCATATCATAAGTTGATGAGAATTGTTCAAGGGCATGAAGTTGCGCTTGTGTTTTATATCCTGATGTACAGAAACTATTTAATGCCCATGAAGCAGCCCATAACATCGTTGCTCTTGCTGAATAGTTTTCAGGTTCTTCCACAGCAATTGGTAATTGTTGGCGAACTGTTCTTAATAATGTTTCTACGACATTAAATTGTAAAGGATATTTATCACTATTAACAAAATAGTTCATATCGAATAAGTGAGCCATGATATCAAATCCACCACATGCTGTTTGTTTAGGTGAAACACTAAAGGTATTTGTAGGATCTAAGAATGAAGCTCTTGGTCTTAAGATATCTCCATTGATTCCACTTTTAACACCTTTTTCTACATTAGCAATAACACATGACTTATCCATTTCACTTCCAGTAGAAGCAATTGTAGGCATTGCAAGTACTGGTAAAGCATCATGCCAAGCGACTTTCTTTTCTACTAAATCCCAAATATTATCAGTATCAGCAAGAGTTAAAGCAGCAATGGCTTTAGAAGCATCAATAGTAGATCCTCCTCCAATTCCTAAAACAGCTGTAATATTGTTTTCTTTACAGATTTTTGCACCTTTATTGACAGTTGTATGTCTTGGGTTTGGTTCAACACCAGCAAGTTCATAAACTTCTACATGATTATCTTTTAATTCTTTCATGACTTTATCATAAAGTCCAATTTTTTTGATTGATCCGCCACCATAAACAACAAGGACGCTCTTTCCATATTTTAAAACTTCTTCATGTAAATGACCTAATTGGTCTTTACCAAAATAAACTTTTGTTGTGTTTTGAAATTGAAAATCATTCATTTTATTTTCCTCCTTCTGGTTTTAATGGTCCATAATAATAAGATGCTGTTGCCCCACCATCCATTAAGAATGTTGATCCAGTAATAAAGGCTCCTTTATCACTCATTAATAATTCAGCTATATTAGCAACTTCATCAGCAGTTCCTGGTCTACCAGCTGGACATTTAGCAAACATGTTTTTATAGAAATCTCCTCTAGGTCCATTAAATTCATCAATAGCAAGCGGTGTAACGATAATACCTGGCGCAATCGCATTGATTCGAGCACCACGTTGTCCCCATTTAACAGATTCAGCCATTACACGTTTTTCATTACATCTTTTTGCGATTTGATAAGCATGTAATGTATCTTTGATATTTTCTGGTTGTAAAATTTCTAAGTCTAATAATTCTTCAGTTGGTGTACATGCAAGTTGTTCATCTTCTAAAGCTGTAAGTTGTTTCATACGGAAACCTGATTGACTAGAAATTGTCACACCAACACCACCTTCTTCAATAACTTTTCCTACTTCTTCTAATAAAACCGCTGTTCCATAAAGATCGACTTTTAAAATAGCTTCAATTGGTGCTTGTGAAGGTGAAACCCCAGCGCCATTAACAAGCATTTTGATTTTTCCATAGCTTTTAGCTTTTTCAATCATTTTTAAAATGTCTTCTCTACTTGATAAATCAACTTCCATGATTTCAACATCAAAGCCTGCATCTACCATTGTTTTTTGAATATTTTTTGCGTTTTCAATATTTTTATCACCTAAAATAATTTTCTTACCAGCACCCATTCTTCTAGCAATAGCCATACTAATTTGACCCGCACCAACAACAATCATAACTTCTTTCATTATTCTTTACCTGCCTTTTCTATACAATCAATTGCATTTAAACTTCTTGGATATCCTACAAAAGGAATATTTTGAGAAACCACTTTAATTAAGAAATCTTGATCATTTCCTAAACGAATATTAGCTTTTGCATGGGCAATCGCTTGTGGTTCACATCCACCTTGTGCATATAGGAAACAGAAAGTAATCATTTCTCTTTGTTTATAATCTAAACCACCTCTTGTGTAGTAATCACCAAAACAGTTATCAGTTAACCATTTACGAATATGCACTGTTTTAGGATCTCCACTTGTCGCATATCCTTTCATACCTTCACCAAAGATAGCTACTTGAGCTTGTTCTCCTTTTTCTAAACGATTTGGATTTGCATCATTTTGATTTTCTAAAGGAAGTTTTAAACCTAAAGTATCTTCAATAAAACTATTCACTGCTTTTAAGAAAGGAAAAACTCTTCCAATTCCTAAATAAGCTACCGCTTGATAAACAATTTCTTTCATTTCTGCAGGAGTAACTCCAAAATTATAAGCTGCTTTCAACATTCCTTTAAACTCATCAATTCCTTGACATCCTAATAAAACTGCAAGAATTGAAATAAATCTTGTTTTATCATCTAAATCATCTTGATTAACCACTTCATCAAAAGCAAAGTTATCAAAAGCTTCAATAAATTCAGAATCTGTTCTTAAAAAATCTGAAACATATCCTGGAAACATTTTTTCATGGTAATTTTTAGCGTTATCTGTCATCTTATTTTTCTCCTAACCATCTTTCTAATTGTTGTCTACATCCATCAACATGACTTCCATGAATACTTAATCCTTTATGAACGATACTGTTTGGACAAAGTTTTTTGATATCACTTTCACTTCTTCCCATACCGCTTCCTTCATGTGAACAAATAGGATAGATATGTTTATTTGTGAAATCATAACTTTCTAAAAATGTCATAACGA
This sequence comes from Bacillota bacterium, assembly GCA_030540195.1. Classification (GTDB taxonomy): domain Bacteria; phylum Bacillota_I; class Bacilli_A; order Erysipelotrichales; family Coprobacillaceae; genus Faecalibacillus. Next base: position 13,200 of record JAUNWT010000028.1, read on the forward strand.
TCGTTGGCATTGTTGACCACCAGTTTGGATATCCTAAATAAATCGTATCGTATTCATCTATACTTTCTAATGGATCTAATATTTGTGGACGAGCATTGTTTTTAAGCTCATCACTTGCACGTGATGTACATTCATGATAATCAAATGGATAAGCATCGACTTCTTTGATTTCATAGATATCTGCATCAATCATTGTGGATAATGTTTCTGCAATCACTTTTACATTTCCTTTTTCTAAATTCACAATATTTCCCGAGAAATAATTTTCTTTATTATGTGAAAAATAAACTATTAAACTCTTACTCATTGATCTTTATCTCCTTTGCCATGTTATATGCTTTTTCTAATGCATCTGTTTTTTCAATATCATCTTTATTTCCTGTTTGGAAACCTAAAACATAATCAACAAAGCGATTTCCTCCAACTCTTAAACAATCAATATACTTTTGGAAAGTATCTTTGATAATTCTAAAATAACTTTCTTCAGGAGCTAAGCCTGTAGTAAGTAAATAGAAATCTTTATCATGAATTGTTTTTTCAATCGCAAATGTACGATCAATTAATAACTTCATTGAACCATTAAATGTGTAAAAATACACCGGTGAAGCAAAGACGATTATGTTTGCTTCTAACATCTTTGAATAGATTGCTTGCATGTCATCTTTTTGAACACATTGTTTTGTTTTTTGACAGACATTACAACCTAAACAAGGTTTAATACTTTGATAGTTAACGTAGACCTTTTCTGTAGAATACCCATTTTCTTCGACTCCTTTAATAAAGGCATCAGCTAATCGATCGGTATTTCCATTTTTTCGAGGACTACTCATTAATACAAGAACTTGTGCCATATTGCTCTCTCCTTTTTCCACCTATATAATAAAAAAAATTAGGAATTGAAACAATTTCAATTCCTAATCATCTTTATAAGTTTTACTTATTTAAAAGTTCTTTATACATCTTCACAAATTCTTCAATATAATAATTCGTATTTTCTTTAGACCAACAAGCAAAATAATTTCTTTGAATTGGTTTTCCTTTATAATGCAAGGTAATTCTTTCAATACCTTCCATTGTCTTTGGTAAATGACCGATTTGATCAATCGGTAAATATCCTCGTTGGCTTGCTACCATTAAACGTGCTTGTTCTAAAGAATCCGCATATAAAAAACGTCTTGAAAGATTAAGAGATTTTTCATAGAATTCTCTTTCTGAATCTTCTTTATCTTTAGAAACAACAAGAATACAAGACATATTTTTTAAATCATCCGTTGTAAGAACTTCCTTTTGAGAAAGTGGATTCATTGAGGATATTTCTACAAAACATTCACTATGTTTTAACTCATAATTATAATAATCTTCATTAAATGTTCTTCTTTGTTCACTAATTTTTACATCTATATGATGTTGTACCAGAAGTTCAAATAATTCTTCATGCGTCCCACTTACTACCGAAATATTGACTTCTGGATAAATACGATTAAATTCAACAATAGCTTGATGAAGTTCACTGGTACTAAAATTTTTAGGATAACCAATGGTTAAATTTAATTCTTGATCTTCTCCCCTTCGTATTGTTTCTTCTTTAAAATCTTCAATTTCATCTAAAATCACTTTTCCATGACGATAAAAATATTCTCCAGCTGGTGTCAATGAAAATTGTCGTTTATTTCTTTCAAATAAACGAATTCCTAATTCTTTTTCTAAAGCTTTTATTTGTTGGGAAATCGCAGATTGAGAAATAAAGCATTGTTCTGCCGCTTCTGTAAAACTATGACAATCCACAACCGTAATAAAATATTTCATTTGTTTAAGTAGCATGATCTTCACCTCTTTTTTTATTTTACCTTATTTTATTCATTCTTTGTATCGAAATTTGTTATAATTTGTATAAATAGAGGGAGTGGAAAAATGAAAAAGAAAATAATTAGTTTATTGATTGTCAGTATGATGGCAGTTAATTTAACTGGATGTGCGATGTTTGAATCAAAAATCAATGATATTAAAGGAAATCTTGTAGGAAACGGCTATACAATTGATACTTTTGATAACTATGGAAAAAGAGTCATGACAACAACAGGCGATAAAATCAACATTCAAGGAAATCCCGTAGAAACAACTTCTTATGATAGTGATGGAAGTATTATTACGGGTTATGAATTATCTTCCGTTATTACCATTACTATTGATGGTCAAGAAATTGAATCTTGTGGAGATACTTGCATCTTTACGCAAAAAGGATTAGAACCAAATGTTGATTTTACCCAAGAAGATATTGAAAGTAATGATAATGGAAAACTTTCAAATAATACCTATATTGCGAATATTATTAATAAGTATAAAAATAAATTTGGAAAAGCTCGCGTGGTCGTCATTAAATCTCAATTAGGTCAACCGATTACCGCTTATTCAGGTGATGAAGTTTATTGGACTGTTCCTAAAAAATTACCAAAGATGACAAAATTAATGATTGATGGTAAAGCTCTTTATATTCATCGGGCAAATTATCAAATTATTGATACATCATTGCTTAATTAAAAGACGGGGTTATCCCGTCTTTTACATTGTAAATAAACTTAAAATATCTTCTTTGGACATTTGTGATAAACCACCACTATTGTTTTCAACAAACATGTCAGCGAGTTCTTTTTTACGTTTTTGTAATTCAATGATTTTTTCTTCAACACTATCTTTCATAACAAGATTAAAGACTTGGACATTATTTTCTTGACCAATACGATAAGCACGGTCTGTTGCTTGATTTTGAGCAGAAACATTCCACCATGGATCGAAATGAATAACAGCTTCAGCAGATGTTAAATTCAAACCAGTTCCCCCTGCTTTAAGTGAAATCAAGAAAAGCGTTGTATCATCTTTTTGGAATCTTGAAACAAGTTCTCTTCTATCTTCTTTATTTGTACTTCCGGTAAGCATATAATACGTTATTCCTGCTTTTTGACATTCTTCAGAAATCAAGTCTAAAACTGATGTAAAGGATGAAAAAAGTAAGACTTTTTGTTTATTTTCTTGCATCGTTTTAATCAGTTCCATACAAGCTTTTAATTTAGAAGAAGGTTGATCGATATTATCATAAACAAGACGTGGTTCTAAACAAAGTTGTCTGAGACGTGTTAATAACTTTAAGATTTGCATCTTATCAGATCCTTCTAAATCATAAAGTTCTTGTAATTCTTTATTTGCCTTAGCAAGATTAGCAACATAGATTTTTTCTTCTTCATCATTAAATGGAAGAATAATATTTTGTTCAATTTTATCTGGTAATTCTGTTAAAACTTCTTTTTTATTTCTTCTTAAAATAAATGGTGTGACTAGTTTTTTTAGTTGTTTTGTTTTTTCTTCATCATTATTTTTAACAATATCGTTTTCATATTGTTTTTGGAAATAATGATAATTAAATAAATATTGTGGCATCAAGAAATCAAAGATCGACCATAGTTCTGCCAAGCTATTTTCAATTGGAGTACCTGTTAAAGCCAATTTATGTCTAGCTTTTAATGTTTTAACTGATTGCGCATTTTTTGTTTTTTGATTTTTGATATACTGTGCTTCATCTAAAATCACATATTCAAATTCTATTCCTTGATAGAGTTCAAAATCTCTACGCATATAGTCATAAGAAGTCACATATAAGCCTTGTTTGATTTCCTTGATTAATTCACTTCTTGTTTGCACATTACCGGTAATACATGTAACTGGTAATTTCTTAGAGAATTTATGAACTTCATCTTCCCAGTTATAAATAAGGGATGAAGGACAAACAACCAGACTTGGTCTTTTTGTTTCTAAAGAATCTAATAAAGTAATAATTTGTAGAGTTTTCCCTAACCCCATATCATCTGCCAAAATACCATTAAAGCCATAATCTTTTAAAGTATGAAGCCATACATATCCTTCTTTTTGATAATCTCTTAAAATATTTTCATAGTCTTTAGAAAGTGGATATTCTTTTTGGGTTGCAGATTTAAAACGATCCAATGTTTCAACAAAAGATTCTTCTCTATCTATTTCAACATATTCAAAATCATTTTCTTCATCAATAGCCAACATTCTTTGTTTATTCATTGAGAATTCACCATCATCAATATCTTTGACATCGATATGATAATCATCCATAAATTGACTTAATTCTTCTAAATCTGGTGAATCTAAATAAAGGATTTCTCCATTTTTTAAACGATAGAATTTTTTCTTACGCCGATATTGATTTAAAACCGCTTGTAGTTCTTTCTTTGGTATTTCATGCGAAGAAATATCAAATTTTAAAAGATCATTTTCAATACTGACACCTACATGTAAATTATAAGATATCTTCTTTCCTACTCTTTTTAAAGCTTCTGAGACATAAACATCCCCATATTGTTTTAAATAATCTAAACCTTCAAAAATAAATTCATAGGTTGTTTGACTATTTGTATCAAAATAGGCTCGATGTTTTTTTGTATCAATAGATGAAGCATAACGTTCAATATATTTTTCTACCAAATCTTGTTGATAAGTTGTCATCAATTGATCATTGAATCCATACACTCTATTTTGATTTTCATCCACATAGACCGGTTGAAAATAAATCATTTGATCATCATCAATATCTCCATAGATTTTAATTTCATCATAGGTTGGTATTTCTTCTTGGCTTTGATCAAAGACTTCAAAATAAGAAAGAATCGGTAATAGAACATATTTATAGAAATCATGATATTGTTCCTCTAAAACAATCAGTTGTCCTTCATTTTCAATAATACTTTCTAAAAAACGGGCAATATTTCCCTCTTCATCAAGGGTTATACGTTCCATGTAAAACTTTCCATTATTCATTTCATAACGATAACCATGCTTATTTCCAATAAACATTTCTTGATTGATACTTACTCTAATGACATAAAAATCTTCTTCTTTATTAATATATAAACGTAGCTCCGGTTCTACTTCACCAAAAGAAAGATTCTCTTTATTGATTTCATAAAGTTCATCAAGTAAACGTTTATCAATAGGGATGTTTCTTTTAATGGGTTCGTAGTAATAGTTATAGTCTTCTATATCTTGACTTCTAAAGAAAATGGCTTTTTTCATGAAATTTATTTGTTTTAAGGCATTTTCTGTAAAATTCTTTTCACTGTGTACAAATTCTAAAGCTTTTCCATATTTATAATTTTCTTGATGATTGATTCGTTCAATAAATTCTGTAATATTTTTGACTACATATTTCTTTTCATTTCCAACTCTATAGTCAACATTTATCTCATCATCTTGAAGATAAATAAAAGGTGTTAAATCATATTTTTCATTATTAATAGATAATTGTAATTCTGTTTGATAATGATTTTTATTAAGATCAATGAGACGTGATGAAGTATGGGCTAGTTGTCTAAGTTGTGCTTTTCTTCTTTGTCTTTGATTTTCTTTTTCAATCTCTTTCATTTTTTCTATTTTTTCACTTTGATAATCAAAAGGAAAATCAGTGATTTCTAATTCATTAAGTTTCATAATCACTGCCCCTAAATGACCACACATAGAATCTTGGTCATTGAATGGACACGCACACGTATAAGAAACGACTTTATTATCTTTAATTTCTAATGAACATTTTTGTATGTGATTAAAAACTGAAACGATAGCATCAATATGATAAAGATCATCTTTTAAAGTAATATGCATACTTTCAACATTATCATAGTGCTGGTATCTTCTAGCAATCTCTAAGTTATTTTTACTTTTTACCACATTTAAATTTATATTAAATTTCAATTTCATCACCTTCTTCTAAACATTCATCTAACATTTCATGTATTTTCTTTTTTCTTGGATATTCTTTTTTAATCATGTCAACAAACTCAATTTTTGATATTTTATCTAAATCAAGAAATAACTCATAAATATAATTCTTAAAATAATAATTTGAATTTCCTTTTTTAATATAATTTTTTAAACATTCAACATAAACCATTAAATACATTTCTAAACTGTATTCTTTAATGATTTCTTTTGTTTGTTCAAAAAGTGTCATATTTGGTCTTTGAAGTAAAATATAGATTAAATATTTAATATCTTGATTTTGTCTAAACATTAAAGCTAAATCATAATCATCATAGATAGGTTTAATCGCATCCATAAAATCTAGTAAATAATCTTCAAACTTAATTCCATAAAATTGTTTTAGATCTACGTAATAAGTAGGAATACGAGATGAACTATAATAATCTAATTTAGAATAAATATAATCTAAGTATGCCTCTTCATGTTCAGGATCAAGTAATGAATCGAGTTTTGCCTTTGTTTCTTTTTTTCTTATATTTTGTTCATGTTTTTTATAGTATGAACGTGCTTTGTTCACCTGTTGATGATTAACATAATAACGTATCATTTCTGTAATATAATCTTCATTATTATTATAAATTTGAATATCATCTAGATATTTTTTCATATCTAAGTGATGATCATTGATAATTTTAAAATATGTATTTAATAAAGATACTTTTCTTTTTGTTAAAAGCATTTCTCTAATAATATCTATTTGATCATTGACATCTAATTTATAGATAATCATCATAATATAGCTAAATGCATTTTCATATCTTTGATATTTCATATTTTCTTTTAACCAGCGCGTTGTAAGTTCTTTATTATGTTCACTTGTAAGTAACTTACTATAACCTTGAAACATGATTTGAAGTATTTCATGACGATAATCGTTAGGATAATTAGAATTTAAAAATTCATCAATGACTTGTTGATAATTAGTAATATGAAAATTTCCTTGTTCATTTAGTTGAATAATACGTTTTAAATATTTTTTAAATTCTTGATTGAATTCACGTTTTAACATAAAACTGCCATGTGTTCTTCTCCGAATATCTTTTAATAGTGTATTGATATCAATATATTGTTGTTCATCTTTAGGAAGACGATCTTCAATCGCAAAATAAAGTGCTGCTTCATGTTTACAATGTTTTCCTTCTATTGCATAAGGACAATCACACGTAGCAGACATGACATCATAATGTTCATCTAAAGTAATTTTGGTATGATAAGCTTCATTTCCTAAAATAATTCCGGTATAGGTTTGGTTATCATATTGATTTACAGAAAAAACTCTATTTTGTTCAAAATAAGCTTTTCCTCTATTTAATATTGTCTCTGTAAAAAATGATTTCATAGGCTTCCTCTTTTCGTATTTACTCCATTATATCAAGAAAGAAAAAAAGCACAAAACCTAATTTGTGCCTAAAATATATTGATTGATTACTTCTGCAATAGCTCCTTCATTATTTGTTGCCTTTGTGATAATATCACATTCTTTTTTCATTTCTTCAACCGTATTTTGTACGCCTACACCAAGACCTGCCACTTTAATCATTGATAAATCATTAAAGTTATCACCAATCGCAATTGTATCTTTAATATCTACATGTAATAACTCTGCAAGTTTCTTTAAACCTTGTCCCTTATTGACCCCATGATGATTAAATTCAATATAACGATTAGATGAATAGCTGACATCTAAATCACCTGTTATCTCTTTTAAATCATTTTCAATTTCTTTTAAATACTGATAATCTGTATTCATATACAATACTTTCACAATTTCTTGTCCCTTTAAAAAATCGATATTATTATCAAAGATTTCGGTCACTTCCATTCTTCCCGCTAAATAATCTTTTTCCTCTTGGACGTATTTATAAGCATAAACCATATCTTTTGTATAAACATGAATACAAACATCATAACTTAAACCTCTTTTATAAAGCTCACTGGCTTTTTCAAAAGTAATCCCTTCAAAGTGAAGTAACTTACTTCCTTTATTTTCGGTAATGGCACCGCCATTATATGAAATCACATATTCATTTTCTAAATCATACAACCCTAAATCTTTGAGTGTTCCACCAACAGTATTAAAACCTCTCCCTGTTGCCGGTACAAATTTAACCCCTAATTCTTTTGCCTTTTGAATAGCCTCAATATTCTCTTTAGAAATCGTACGATCATCACTTAATAATGTTTCATCTAAATCACATGCTATAATTTTATACATATTATCCCTCTTTTCTTAATTTTATCTTATCAAAAAAGAATTTATATTTACGTAACTTTCATGATATGAAATTAATGTTTTCTATGGTATGTTTAATAAGGGTGATGTTATGAAAAAACGTATTTATGAAATTATAGAAGTTTCTAAAGAAGATGACATAGCAAGTCATATTTATGATTTGTTTATGATGATTACAATATTTATAAGTATTATTCCTCTTGCTTTTAAGCAAGAAACAAAATTGTTTACAACACTTGATTTAATTACAGTTGTTATCTTTATTATTGATTATTTATTAAGATGGGTTACGGCTGATTTAAAATTTAAAGATCAACGTTTTATTTCTTACATAAAATATCCATTTTCATTTATGGCAATTATTGATTTATTATCAATTCTTCCTTCAATCAATATGATAAATAAAGGATTTAAAGCCCTTAAAACCATTCGTCTTATCCGTACCTTTCGTGTATTAAGAATCTTTAAAAGCTTTCGTTACTCAAAAAATATCCAACTTATAATTCAAGTTGGAAAAAATTCAAAGAATGCCTTAATTGCTGTTCTTTATTTAGCTATTGGTTATATTTTTGTTTGTGCCCTTATTATTTTTAATGTTGAACCAGATAGTTTTAATACTTTCTTTGATGCTATCTATTGGGCAACAATTTCTCTTACAACGGTTGGTTATGGAGATATTTATCCTATAACAACTTTGGGAAGAATGATTACAATGGTTTCCTCTTTTATGGGAATTGCGATTGTCGCTTTACCAGCAGGTATTATTACGGCAGGTTATATGAAAGCAATAGAATCAGACAAAATCTGATTCTATTTTACTGAGCTATTTATCATTGGCTTATCATCTACGTTTTCCATAACAAAGAACGTATACATATGATAAGGACATTCCTTTAAACCAAATAACAACGCATAAACATTTTCTTCTTCTGTTTCTATTTCTTTATATACATTTAAATATTTTTTATATCCTAATAAACTTTCTAAATCATGATAGATTTCTAAACTATATCTTTCATCTACAAGTTTATGTTCTTGTTTAAGTTTGTTTTGCATCTCTTTTAGATAAGCTTCTTTCCATTGAACAATCTTATCAAAATCTGCTTCCATCCATTTTCTAATAACTTCATTTTCTACAACATGATCTATTTCTAAACGATAAAGCATTTGAAATAATTGATCTTCAACAATATTATTTGTATAAGGTTTCTTGAAATGAATATTTATTTCTCCATCAACATCTTCTAATGTTATCTCTCCTTGTTTTTCCCATTTTTTTAAACATGCATAAACAAGAATAAATTCATCTTGAGGAAGTTCATTTATTAATGAAAGTAAATAGGTTGTATATTGTAGATCTTGTGGTGGTTTATTATTGGTGTTTATTTTTTTATAGTTGAGTACATGTTTTTTATGATCTTGATATGGGATATTTGGAAAATGGGTTTTAGGTCTTTTTTGATAAAAGTAATAAAGAATAATAAGAATCATTGCGAAAACAAATAGTAATTCCATAAGATTTCCTCCTTTAATTTATTGTATCAAAAAAAGCCCATCAGATGGGCTCTATATTTTACTTAATTCTAACAAATCGATCCTTAATATCTTTAACCTTTACATCTTGTGTAACAGCTGCATTTTCATCACTATATTCTGATATAGTACTATCATCACCTATTTGATCTTTATAACTAATAATAAAATAAATATCTTTTTCACCATTATTGATTACTAAATAACATTCCTTTTCTTTATCAAACATCTTTGTTATATCAACCGCTTTATCTTGATAATAGAATATATACTTATCTTCTTTTTCATCATAAACAATTTCGCTATCATCATTGATACTTTTTGCAAGTTCATCTCCACTCATTGGTTCTATTCCTGTAAGTGTATCTTTAAATCCCATATTTACGCCCATATCAACTACATTACCATCCTCATCTGTTGTATAGAAATGATAAACATGATCTTCTACTTCTTCATATTGAATTTTTCTTTTTTCACCATGGAACCATACTTCTAACTTACTTTGAATACCCCCTACATCAAAAGCGTAAGCTACGGTAAATGTAGAAAGTAATACAATGAATGAGGTCATAATAGTTACAAGAGGTTTAGGAATTCTTTTTTGATTTAGATTAATTTCTTTTTGATAATGAACATGTTTAAATGCATGTTTATACGCTTCTTTATTATTCATCGTTCCAGTTCTCCTTAAGTTGTTCTTTTAATAATTGTCTTGCTCTTGAAAGTCTTACTTTAACATTTCCTTCATTTAGTTTTAATTGTTGAGCAATTTCTTTAATTGAATAATCTTCATAATAATATAAATGAATGACAATACTATACTTTGATGGCAAAGCCATCACTGCTTGAAATAATTCTTCATCCTGTGGTGTATCAAAAGGAATAGTAGCCATATAATCTTCTATTGATATTTGCTTTCTTTTCCAAAACTTTCTTTGAATATCTTTTGCTTTATTAATAGCTACTTTATATAACCAAGATTGAATATGTTCTTTTGATTCAAAATCTTTTTTATATGTATGATATTTAAGAAAAGTTTCTTGAACAACATCCTCTGCATCATCAGGATTCTTTAAGATGGATAAGCCTATCGCAAAAATACGATCTTTGTATTTTTCAATCACTTTTTCTGTATCTAGTTTCATAACATCCTCCTCAAGAGCTCTTTCACTTATAATACGTTTTATAATGAAAAAAGGTAACAAAAAATCTAAGTTCTCATTACCTTTTCTGATTATTTTCTATATTTAAAAGGAATAGTAATTACTCACTATTCCTTTCTATTTTTATTGTTCTCCATCAAGTCCTTTAGTATCTTTTTTTGTAATCTTTTCTCCAGCTTCAACTTGGTCTATTAATTTTCTAATTTTCTTAACTTGAGATTGATAAGGTTTCATTACATAAATTGAAGTACCTTTCATTGAATAAGTTTCATCTGTTGTATATCCATCACCAGATACTTGTACATTAAATAATTCCCATTCTGCATTATCATCTAATTGCATGTTAATAAGTGATTTGATTTCACTAGATGACATATTTGTTTCAAAACATCCTTCAATTGCAGATAAGATATTTTGATAATTTGTAATGATTTTTGGTGACATAGCTTTTTCTAACATTGCTTTTAATAAAGCTTGTTGGTTTTGTCCTCGAACGAAATCTCCCGCTGCAAAAGCATGTCTTTCTCTTACGAAACATAAAGCCTTGTTTCCATCCATTTCATTTTTACCTTTAACAATTTGATAGTTTCCATGTAAAGTAACAAAATCGTATTGAGAATCAACAACAACTCCACCTAATGCATCGATAATATTTGTAATACCACCAAAGTTTGTTCTAGCATAATAGTTAACATTTAAATCTAAGAAATCCTCAATAGTTGAAATGGTTTCCTCAACACCATAAATTCCTGTATGTGTTAGTTTATCCATCTTTCCATTTTTATGAAGTGTGATTTGGCAATCTCTAGGAATACTTGTCATTAAAATTTGTTTTGTTTTAGGATTTACTGTTACTAATAAGTTAACATCAGATCTAGAAACGGTAGATACACTTCCATATGTATCAATACCTGTAATATAAATAGTAAATGGTTTTTCCGTAACATCTGTAACTGCTGTTGTTACGGCTTTTGCTTTCTTTTCAAATTCATAAGATTTAACGATTCTTGTTTCATCATCAAATCCCGGATGATTTACTTGTAACATTTCTTTATATTGTTCACCAACAACAATTACATCTACATCACCATTATAAAGAGCATCCGCTAATTGAATATATGTATCATAATTTGTATATTCTTGAGTATCAATTGTATCTTCCATTTTAGCTAATGCTTTATTTAAAGTTGATTTTTCTTTTTCATAAGATCTTCCAAATTTTTTTCCTTTTAGGTCTTCTAAAGTTGCGCTTTTATATGGACCGCTTTTTAAAACTAAAACATTAATGACATATTTTTGTGTTGTCGTTTGAACGTTATCTAAAAAAGAATTCCCTCTTGCTACAAAAGTAGAACCGATAACTAATACAATCGAAACAAGTAAACTTAATACTTTAGAAATAATAGATCTCTTACTTGTTTTATTATTTTCTGCTTCTTTTTTCTTAGCTGATTGAATAATTCCCCAAAATAATCCAACAAGTACAACTAAAACAGCAATAACTGTTGCAAAGTATTTAACCGGTAACATCTTAGTTAAATACACAAAATATAAAAATACACCTGATGCAATAATTTGTAATGCCAAAATAAGTGCTCGAGATGTCATGAACTTCATAAATTTATTTTGTTTCATAATTATCCTCCATATAATCGGTTAATTCTTGATTATCATAGCACAATCGACATTTTATAGCAAATCTTCATCATATTGTAAATAGCATCCTTGTACGAACTTTGTTTCCTCTCTTTTTAAGAAAAGCTTTCCATCATATTTTTGACAAATTTTCTTGATTGTTTCTAATCTTTTTAAACATTCGCTATCCCATTTAAAATCATTGGTACAGTTATTTTCAATCTTGATAATAATATGATATTCTTCGTTTTCTATCATATAATGAATGGATTTCTGATTTGTTTTAAAACCGATATAAAAAGCATTTTCTAATAAGCTTTCTAAAATAATTAAAAGGTCATAAGATGTCATTCCTATTTTCATATTTTGAGGATAGGTTCCATAAAAATCAACTTGTCTTTCTTTAGAAAGTTCCATATATTGATTCATTGTATAATTGACCGCTATATGATTCGTATGAATTACTTCTTTAGGAAGTTCATCTGAAATAGATTCTATAATTTTTCTTAACTCTTCATCACTTTTATGATCTTTTACCGCATTGAGTAATTTTCTATAATCGTGAACAACCTTATTATATTCTTGCATTTTTTGACCAATAACATCTACTAGAGTTTCTTCATATCTTAATGCTTGTATATGAATTTTTTCATTCATTAAATTTTGATAAAAGTGTGTCATTTCGATACAAACAACATATATTAAAATAATGACTAAAAATGAGATAAAGAAAACATAAGAAACAAGAGTTACATTCAATTCACTTTTGATATAATCATTAAAGATAAAAATATCTAAAAAAATAACACCTACTAATACTGTAGCAATAAAATGCCACATATACCCACTTAATTGGAATTCTTTATCTAAATATTTTTTCAAATATAAATATTCTATCATCAAAATAACAAATGACATAAAAGCAATTAAATATCCAAAATAATGATTATTAATATATTCACTATACGCTAATGGTTCATGATTCATTAAAAAAATACATAATTCATTAATAAAAACCATATTAAAATTGATTCCTAAAATCTTAATAAACTGACTTAAAAAAGTTTCTTTATAAAAATGTCTTGCATAAATACAACTTATTATAATCGATAAAAGAATTTTCAGATATAAAAAAGAATGATTAAAAACAAAAGCTATCACAAACAAGAGAAGAACAAGAAAAGTATTTCTTACCCTCATATCTTGATTATTTTTTAGAAAAATATTCAAATACATCACATAAATCATACTTTCAATAAATGCGTATAAGTAATCTAATAAAAGCATCATTGTATTTTATACTCCTGATAGGCAGTTTTTACTTTTGTTTTATATTTATAACTTAAAGATAATTGGGTATTATCATTTAAAATAATGTACATTTCTTTGAGATTAATGTGTTTAATATAGTGCATATTTACAAGTATTCCATATGAAACAGTAATAAAAGTATTATTCTTGATTTTCTTTTCAATATCTTTAAATGTAGAACGAACCTTATATTCCTTATTACTATGAATAATAACGTAGTTTTTCTCGGTATGTATATATTGGATTGTTTCATAAGAAAGTGTCAGGATTTGATTACAGCTACTTACAATCAAACAACGATGATCTTCTTCTAAACGTTTTAATAAGCGATTGATTTTATTTGACATATCTTCCTGTAAATTATTTTTTCTAACAAACCTAACTAAAGATAAATGTTGGTGATAACACCTAATAATGTCAGTCTAACTT
>JAUNWT010000029.1 GCA_030540195.1 Bacillota bacterium
AAGCAGGACATTATGAAAATGATGTTTATTCTGTTGAATTAATGATTAAATCATCACCAGATGTTATTAAAGATTTAATCAGTTATGGGGTTGATTTTGAAAGAAATGAAGATGGAAGCCTTGCTTTTACAAGAGAAGGTGCTCATAGTCAAAAACGTATTCTTTATCATGAAGATATTACAGGTAAAGAAATTACAAGACATTTATTAGAAAAAGTAAGACAAAAAAAGAATGTAACACTTTTAGAAAATACACCACTCGTTGATTTAATTGTTCGAGGAAATGTTGCTTTAGGTGGAGTGATTAAAAGAAATAATCAAGAAGAAAAAGTTTACGCTAAAAAAGTTGTTTTAGCGACAGGAGGAATTGGTGGACTTTATAAACATTCTACAAATTATCCTCATTTAACAGGGGATGGTATTGAACTTTCTAAAAAATATCAAATCGAACTTAAAAACTTAGATTATGTACAAATTCATCCAACAACACTTTATACAACAGATCATGAAAGAAGCTTTTTGATTTCAGAATCTGTTCGTGGTGAAGGGGCTATTCTTTTAGATAAAAATGGAAATCGTTTTGTTAATGAACTTCTTCCAAGAGATGTTGTGGCAGAAGCTATCTTTAAACAAATGGAAAAAGATCAAACAGATTATGTTTATGAAGATTTAAGACCAATTGGTAAAGAAGAAATTGAAAGTCATTTTCCTCATATCGTTGAACATTGTAAAGAAAAAGGATATGACGTTTTTAAAGAACCTATTCCTGTTGTACCTGCGCAACATTATTTCATGGGTGGTATTAAAGTCGATTATGATAGTCATACCAGTATGAAACATTTATATGCTATTGGAGAAACAGCATGTAATGGTGTTCATGGAAAGAATCGTCTAGCAAGCAATTCACTTTTAGAAAGTCTTGTTTTTGCTAAACGTGCTGCCAAACGTATTGAAAAAAGTTTAAAGGAGAGAGCTCATTATATGTTTGATCAAACAACTTTAAAATTAAATGTAGATCCACTTATTATCAGTGCTTTAAAAGAAGATATTACCAGTGAAGATGTTTCTACAAATAGTGTGATGCCTTTTTCTAAAACAGGTGTCGTTGATTTAATTTGTAAAGAAGATGGTATTATTTGTGGTTTACAAATATTTGAACGTACTTTTGAATTATTAGATGAAGCGTGTGATGTTGAATTCTTTGCAAGTGATGGTGACCGCGTAGAAAAAGGACAACTTTTAGGACGTGTTAAAGGGGATGTTCGTATTTTATTAAGTGGAGAACGTGTTGCTTTAAATTACTTACAAAGAATGAGTGGAATTGCTACTTATACAGCAAATGTTCAAGAATATTTAAAAGATTCTTCTATTCGTTTATTAGATACTCGTAAAACAACACCAAATAATCGTATTTTTGAAAAATATGCAGTAAGAGTTGGTGGTGGACATAATCATCGTTATAATTTAAGTGACGGTGTCTTATTAAAAGATAATCATATTGGTGCTGCTGGAGGAGTCAAAGAAGCCATTATGCTTGCTAAAGAATATGCACCATTTGTTAGAAAAATTGAAATTGAAGTAGAAAATATGGAAATGGTCAAAGAAGCAGTAGAAGCAGGTGCAGACATTATCATGCTAGATAATATGGATGATGATATGTTAAAAGAAGCTATTGCTTATATTGATCATCGTGCTGAAATTGAAGTTTCAGGAAATGTCACAAAAGAAAACATTGCAAGACTTACAAATTTAGGAGTAGATTATGTTTCAAGTGGTGCTCTAACACATTCTGCACCAATATTAGACCTTTCATTGAAGAATTTACATGTGCTATAATATCAATTAAGGAGGGCGAGTTATGGATGGAAATAAAAGAAGACAAGCCATTATTGATATTTTAAAAAACAGTTTACAACCTGTATCAGGAACATATTTAGCGAAAACCCTCCAAGTAAGTCGACAAGTCATTGTTCAAGACATTGCTTTACTTCGTGCTGGTGATTATGATATTTATTCAACACATAAAGGATATGTTTTAAATGCACAAAAAGTTTGTAAACGTATTTTTAAGGTACATCATGATGATAATGAAGTAGAAAAAGAACTTTCTTTAATTGTTGACTTAGGCGGTTTTGTTGAAGATGTCTTTGTTTATCACAAAGTTTATAATATTGTAAAAGCAACATTAAATATTGCCTCAAGAAGAGATATTAAAAATTATATGACAAATCTACAAACAGGACATTCAAGCTTACTAAAAAATGTCACATCAGGATATCATTATCATACAGTTCATGCAGACAGTGAAGAAATTCTTGATGAAATTCAAGAAGAACTTCAAAAAGCTGGATTTCTTGCACAATTACAAGAATATGAACCGGTTGATTTTTGGAAAGATAAATAAAATAAAAACATCAATATTTTGTTATTGATGTTTTTTTATACTATTTTTTAATTCTTCAATACTTGTATAATCAAATAAACGATCTTGAATATCAAGAATTTGTTGTTTAGAAAGGGTGCTTATAAAATTATTGATATCTTTATGAAATTGCATGTTAATATATTTAATAATATTTTCTTTTGTTTTATTAAGCAAATTATCTATTTCATTATTTGCTTCTTCAATCTTTCTATCCCGAGAACGAAGCAATATCTCATTATCCAAACGATCTAGATATTCTTGATATGATTCATCAGAAGATATATATTTGTCATGCATTTGTATCGCTTCCTTATTGTTATTGATGTTTTTTTATACTATTTTTTAATTCTTCAATACTTGTATAATCGAATAAACGATCTTGAATATCAAGAATTTGTTGTTTAGAAAGGGTGCTTATAAAATTATTGATATCTTTATGAAATTGCATGTTAATATATTTAATAATATTTTCTTTTGTTTTATTAAGCAAATTATCTATTTCATTATTTGCTTCTTCAATCTTTCTATCCCGAGAACGAAGCAATATCTCATTATCCAAACGATCTAGATATTCTTGGTATGATTCATCAGAAGATATATATTTGTCATGCATTTGTATCGCTTCCTTTATCCTATAATCTATCTCAATTTTATCATAGGGTTTTTCATTTTTAAAGAGATACATTAACTGATTAAAGCTTGTCATCTCATCGATAGCTTGATTGATATATTCTAATTGAATAATTGTTATTTCAGCACGATTAAATGGATAGACAATATGATGTTCGTCATCAACCATTCTAAAGTGACATTTATAAAGAGGAGCATTGTCTAAAATATGCCCATAACTAATAATTAATGATCTTACTACATGAGCACTAGTATAATCTTCTCCTTGCTTTACTTGTTGTCTTAAAAGTTCAGCATTATAAAGTTCAAAACGAACAAGTATTTCTTCGTTTAAACCATAGGTTTGTAGTTCAATATTGTAGATATCGCCGATATCATCAACAGCTAAAATATCTAAAATAAGTTTTTTTTCGTAATAGCTTTTACCATATTGTTGCGCATTCTTTAATTTAGTAGAAATAATTTTCCTATCTGAAACGAGTTCTTGACAAATAAGGGTTCTTATTCTTTCGTTTTCTACAAGTAAATGATGAAAATATAAATCATTTGAATATTTTATAAAATTCTCTCTATTTTTGTTCATATAGATTCCTCCCATATATATATTGTCTTTTTTTGAGGAGTTTTCTTCTTTTTAGTAAAAATAAATGATAAAATTTTAGAAATAGAAGCTTTGGAGGTAATGTATGAATCAAGAGGTTAAAACAAAGTCATCCTATTTAAAAATTGCTTTTTTGGATAGAGATGGAACTATTATTAAAGATTATCCAGATGAAAAATGGAGAGAAATTAAAGAACCTGAATTTTTAGAAGGCTCAATAGAGGGTCTTAAGAGATTAAAAGAGATAGGATATCAGTTTATTATTATAACTAATCAATATCTTATTAATGATGGAATTATTTCGTTAAATGATTATCAACAGTTTACAGGAAAATTTCTAAAAAAATTAAAACAAGAAAATATAGATATTCTAAAAATCTACTTTTGTCCGCATAATGAAAAAGATCATTGTCGCTGTAAAAAGCCAAAACCGGGAATGATAGAACAAGCTAGAAAAGATTTTTTAATTGATATGAATAACTCTATCTATATAGGGGATAGCCAAGTTGATTATTTACTAGCAAAACAGTTTAATTTGCCTTTTTATGGGATAAATTATAATGGTGATTATGTTAAAAGCTATCGTAGTATTTTAGAAATTTCCAAACAAATAAAAAAAGATTCAAAACAAATGAATCTTTTATAAGTTTTCTAAAGCATATTCAATAGCTTCACTAACAGCTCCATCTTTACAACTTGAAACAACTTTATAAGCTTTTTCTTGAATGATTTTTTCAGCATTGCTTGGTGCAAAGGAATAAGGGAAACGTTCAAAGAGGGTAATATCGTTCATACCATCTCCTAAAACGATGACTTCTTCTTTTTTGATATTTAATTGTTCAATTACTTTTTCTAAAATAAGTCCTTTTTGCGCATTTTCATTTGTGATTTCTACATTATCTGGATAGGAAGATAAATATGCAATTTCTTTCATTTCTTTAAAATAAGGAAGGACTTTTTGTATTTCAGCTTCATCATGTGAAAAAGCTTCAACTTTGATGATTTCTAAATCTTTTTTTATGAATTCATCAATTGAATCAAATTGTTGAATTTTACAAGCAGGGGAGTCACTTAATTTACCTCCTGGTAAAAAATCTTCCATTTTATTTCCAAAACGCACACTTCCGCGATAAGCAAAACGATCTCTTACGTAATCAGGTTCTAAAGTACTATAAAAACCATTTGTGGTAAAAATCATATACGGTGTATGATTTTCAATAAAGATAGGAAGAATTTCTTTAAGTTTCTTTTTATTTAAATAACAATCCATGATCATTTTTCCTTCTTTATTACAATATTGAGCACCATTTCCTAAAATAGCTGAACATTTTATACCTAAAGGATCTAAAACACTTGTCACGCCATAATAATCTCTACCCGAAGCCACTACAAATTCAATACCTTTCGCTTGTGCTTTTTTTATACTTTCAATACATTTGGGATTGATGTAACCATGAGATAATAAAGTTCCATCAACATCGCTCACAATCATTTTAATCATATTTCTTTCCTCCGATGCTTTTATTATATAAAAAATAAAGAAATATTGTATTTTTTTACTTAATAAGAAAAAAGAGTTATTCAACTCTCTCTAAAATCTGTTTATAGTTTGGAAAATTAGTTTTAGAAACTTTATATAAGATCTCTTTGCCATATTCTTGTACTAAAGAAGTTCCAGCATCATTTGCGAGAATATTAAAGCCACGAGGAAGTGTTATATTTAATGATTGACACATGTTTTGATAATATTGAAGGTAAGCATATTGAGAAAGAATACGTGCACATTTCATGGCAAGTGACATTTCTTCTTTAAATTCGATGTGGCGAACAACAACAATTTTATTTTTTAAATAACGATAATATTTTTTAGGTGCTAAAAAAGCATCAATCGTTACTTTAGAAACAGGGTATTCAATACGTTGAATAACATTGATCATTGCTTGATTATAAAGTTTAGCTTTAATACAAGAAAGCTTTTGTCCTTCTTTTACATATTGATTATAGTGACTATTATCGAGCAAAAGTAAACTATAAGTAAGTTTGTCTTTTAATATTTTTCCAATTCTTTTAATATCACTTGATGTCATCTCTTTATCTAGTTCAAGTTCATTAAGTTCTTTTTCATCTTTTTGATCCACATAACAGGCAACCACACATAATGGTCCAAAGAAATCAAGTGAACCTGTTTCATAACATCCTACATGATTTTCTATCATATAAATTCCTCCCTCTTTGTATTTATTATAGCATAACTTTTTTTGATTATTCACTAAACAAGTGTTGAAAGATAACGTTCATAAAGTTTATCACGTTTCAAAACTTTGATATGACCATATTCAATTGCAATCAAACCTTCTTCTTTAAATTGATTTAAAACTTTTGTGACAGTGACTCTTGAAATAGCTAGAGAATCTGCAATTTCTTGATGAGTATAAGGAATATCTCCAAAAAGTAAATTCTTTTCAATATTATTTGTAGCACTTAATTCATATAAAAAAGCAGCTACTTTTTCAAATCGATCATAAGTTTGTGCCCATTTTAAAAGTTGAGTCAAATGATTACAGTTATCATTAAACATCTTTAATAAAGTAATTGTTAGTTCAAGTGAGGATGATAAATAAGGATAAAGGTCCTCTAAATGACAAGTAATAATTTCTACATCATTAATGGCAGAAACAGTTGTTGGACGATAAGCATTTTCATAAAGTGAAGATTCACCAAAAATACGTCCTTTATCTAAAACATCATAATTAATTTCATCACCGTTTTTAGTAATATGATAAACCCGGACACGCCCTTTTAAAACCAAACATAATTCATCGGCATGATCATCTTGCATATAAATAATATCGTTTTTTTGATAGTGTTTAATGGTACCAGCTTGTTTAAAATAATCAAAGAGTTCGTCATTAATTTTCATTTTTTTCACCTTCTTATCTAAATTGTAACATATGTTACATTCTTAGAAAAGGAAAATTGTTAGGATATATCCCGAGGTGAGAGATATGAAAAAAATTATTCAAATTATTATTGGTAACGTTTTAATGGCATTTGCTTTTAGTACTTTGATTTTAGATAATTCTATTGTGGCAGGAGGGGTTTCTGGTATTAGTACAGTTTTCCATTTTTATACAGGAATTTCTGTTTCCCTTTGTGTAGGAATTATTAATATTGCTTTATTTATCATTGGTTTTTGTTTTTTAGGAAAAGCATTTGCAATGAAAACATTGATTTCAACATTTTTATTTCCTATTTTATTAGAATTCTTTAATCAACAACCTTATTTACATGGTTTATTAAATGATCAATTATTAATTTGTATTTTAGGAGGGTTTTTATTAGGACTAGGAATTGGTCTTGTATTAAAAGCGGGAGGTTCTACAGGAGGATTTGATATTTTAGCACTTGTTGTTGAAAAATATTTTAAAGTGCCTGTAACTTTACTTGTTAATGGGATTGATGCAACGATTCTTGTTCTACAAATTTCTTTCCATAGTGTTCCTGAAATTGTTTATGGAATCATGACAATTCTTATTACAGCTTATATGATGAATTATTTATTATCATCAGGTAAAGGTTGTGTTCAAGTTCTTGTAATGTCTAAAGAAATTGAACGTATGAAAACAATGATTTTAAATGATATGGATGTAGGAGTGACTTTATTAGATGGTAAAAGTGGTTTTTATGGAAATGATACAGAAGTTGTTTTAACGATTTTACCTTATCGTAAACTTCCTGATTTAAAAGATAAAATTAAAGAAATTGATGAAAAAGCATTTATTATTGTTTCCCATGTAGAAGAAGTCAGTGGAAATGGTTTTACATATTCAAAAGAAATGCGAGAAGCTTTATCTTAGATGTTCATTTTTATGGACATCTTTTTTAATTTGGTAGATAATAAGGCAAACGGGGGAATGAGTTATGAAAATTGAAATTACTTATGCAAAATTAGAAGATGCTGCAAGACTAGTAGAAATCTATCGTTATTATGTTGAAAAGACAGCGATTACCTTTGAATATGAAGTACCATCTGTCGAAGAATTTCAACAAAGAATGGTGCATGTCATGGAAAAATATCCTTATTTAGTAGCCAAGGTGGATGATCAAATTGTTGGCTATGCTTATGCTGGCACTTTTAATGTTAGATCGGCTTATGATTGGTGCGTAGAAACATCGATTTATGTAGATCATACTCTAAGAAAATGTGGAGTAGGGAAAAGACTTTATCAAGCTTTGGAAAAAGTTTTAAAAGCACAAAATATTACGAATTTAAATGCGTGTATTTCTTCACCAATTCAAAATGATGAATATTTAGATACCAATAGTATTGATTATCATCATCATTTAGGATATCAAATGGTGGGAGAATTTCATCAATGTGGTTATAAATTTAAACGTTGGTATAATATGGTATGGATGGAAAAGTTTATAGGGGAACATCATGAAAATCAATTACCAATGATTCAATTTAATGAAATTAAAGATCAAGTAAATTTAAATGAGGTAGACTAGATGGAATTAGTAAAAGGAAGACCACGAGATAAAAGAATAGACAAAGAAGAAAGAGTTTATGATTTACTTGATTAATTAAATATTGATTATCAACGTCTTGATCATCAAGAAGCAAATACTATGGAAGTGTGTTTAGAAATAGAAAAAGCCCTAAAATCAACAATTTGTAAGAACTTATTTTTAGTTAATTCAAATAAAAGTCAATATTATTTATTAATGTTGAAAGAACATAAAAAATTCAAAACAAAAGATATTTCAAAACAAATCAATAGTTCTCGTCTTTCTTTTGGCAGTGATGAGAAAATGTTGGAATATTTAGATATTACCCCTGGATCAGTGAGTGTTTTAGGATTAATGAATGATCATGATTTTAAAGTTCAATTACTAATGGATAAAGATCTTTTACAAGATGAGTATTTAGGATGTCATCCTTGTATCAATACAAGTAGTTTAAGAATTAAAATGAAAGATGTGTTTGAAAAAATCTTGCCAGCGCTTCATCATGAACCTATCTTTGTAGAAGTCAAAGATGAATAAGCAAGGTATAATCATTTATCTTGTCATGAAAGGACAAGATGAATTTATTGAACAATCAAAACTTTATTTTCAAAAAAGTACCTATCTTTTAGAAGTTATTGAAATCAATGATTGGCAAGATGAACTTTCATTAAATTCAAAGAAGGGAAAAGAATTACTCCAAAAAATAAAAAAGATCAAACAAGAAAATCAATCATTAAAATGTTATATCAGTGGTTATTCATTGGCGGGTCTTTTTAGTCTTTATGCGATGCATGAATTAGATTTAGATGGGGCCATTTGTGTTTCGGGTTCTTTATGGAAAGAAGGGTGGTTTGATTATTTAAAAGAACATCCAATTTCTCATAAAAAAATTTATTTGAGTTTAGGAAGTAAGGAACATAAAACGAGAAATGTTTTAATGAAAAATGTGGTAAAAAACACATTAGAAACATATGAAATTTATCAAAAAGAAAATCAATGTATCTTTGAAAAGAATGTAGGTAATCATTTTTTTCAAAGTGAAGAAAGAATGATGAAAGGGTGGGATTATATTCTTTATGAAAAATAAAAAATTAACAGAGAAAAGGCTTTTATTCATTAAAAAAATATTATTTGTTTTAACAATTTTATTACTGATTTATCATGTTGGATGGACAATCTTTATTTTAGCTTATCGTCATCATATTGGTGATACTTACATAAAATATGTGACAACCATGATTTTTCGTATTCTACAATTTAGCGCAATGTTACTTGTTTTAGCGGCACCTAAATTTTTAAAGAAATGGTTTAAGATCAATGTTCCTTTAGCACTTTATATTGTTATTGCGCTCTTTGCATTTAATGCGTTAGTTTTAGGAGATGGACTTGATTTTTATGGAAAATATCCATGGTGGGATTCTTTTTTACATTTTCATTCAGGTATTATTTTATCCTTTGTTGCTTTATGGTTTATTCATATCATGATGGCAGAAAAAAGTAAATTTATTTATATGAATAAATATTTTACATGCTTATTTTTAGTGGTTTTCTCTTTAGGAATTGGAGCTTTTTGGGAAATTTTAGAATATAGTTGTGATGGGATTTTTCATACAAATGCTCAACAATATATGGCTTCAACAAAGGGAACACTTGTTTCAAAAGATGATATTCCTTTAAAAGGGCATGAAGCATTAAGAGATACGATGAAAGATTTAATGCTTGATTTAGGTGGTTCATTAATTGTCGCAACGTATGGATTTGTAAGACATGATGAAATTGTCAAAAAAATATCGAGAGATCATTTATCTCCCGATGATATTTTGAGCTAGAGATTCTAAATGATTTTTAGAATCTTTTATTTTTTGTATTTCTTCTGGTGAAGCTGTTTCATAATTGAACTTTCTTGTCATTTTCATTAAAGAAGAAAGCTCCGCTTTAATTTGTTTTCTTAAAGCTTTATCCATTTCTTTTTTATGTGAGGCAAGACCATTTTGAACATTGATGATCAGTGTTTCTACTTCATTTTTTAGAAGCATATTATCTTTTGTGACTTGGTCTTGGCTTTCATACATTTTGGCTTGTCTAATTGCTTCTTCAATATCACTATCAGACATTTTAGAAGAACCTTCAATGGTCATACTTTGACTGTTTCCAGAGGCAAGGTCTTTGGCAGAAACATGAACGATTCCATTACTGTCAATGTCAAAAGTGACTTCAATTTGTGGAACACCACGCATGGCACGTTTGATTTTTTTAAGTTTAAATTTTCCTAAAGATTGATTATCTTTAGCGAGCGGTCTTTCGCCTTGTAAAACATTGATTTCAACTTGTGTTTGAAAGTTGGCCGATGTCGTAAAGACTTGACTATGGCTGGTTGGAATCGTTGTATTTCTTGGAATTAAAGGTGTAGCGACACCACCAACCGTTTCAATAGAAAGTGTTAAAGGAGTGACATCTAATAATAGAACATCATTTTCTTCACCATATAAAACCATTTCACCACTTAGTTTACCAGCTTGAATCGCAGCACCTAAAGCCACACATTCATCAGGATTTAAAGATTTACTTGGTTCCATATTTGTAATTTCCTTCACTTTTTCTTGAACCGCTAAAATACGTGAAGAACCACCAACTAAAATAATCTTATTAAGATCTTGTGGAGTAAGTTTGGCATCGTTTAAAGCTGTTTGCATTGGTAAAACGAGACGATCAATCAAACCTTTTGAAAGTTCATTGAATTTTTGTCTTGTAAGCATCATTTCTAGGTTTTTAGGACCAGTTGCATCTTGACAAATAAATGGTAAATTGATAAGAGTACTTGATTGACTTGAGAGTTCGATTTTAGCTTGTTCACTTGCTTCTAAAACACGACTATAAGCGACTGTATCTTTTCTTAAATCAATACCTTCTTGTTTTAAAAAGCTTTCTAAAACAAAATCACAGATTACTTTATTAAAATCATCGCCACCTAAATGATTATCACCAGCTGTTGATAAAACTTCAATAACACCATTACCAATTTCAATAATAGAAACATCAAAAGTACCACCACCTAAGTCAAAAACCATCACTTTTTGACCATAAGCATTTTCAAGACCATAAGCGAGTGCCGCCGCTGTTGGTTCATTTATAATTCTTAAAACTTCTAATCCTGCAATTTTTCCAGCATCTTTTGTGGCTTGTCTTTGGGCATCATTAAAATAAGCAGGAACGGTAATAACCGCTTGAGTTACTTCTTCTTGTAAATAAGCTTCCGCATCATTTTTTAATTTTTGTAAGATCATTGAAGAAATAAGTTGTGGAGAAAGTTTCTTTCCATCAATTTCTACATGATAATTTTGACCCATTTCTCTTTTAATAGATGAAATCGTTCGTTTTGGATTCATTGATTGTTGACGTTTAGCTAGTTCTCCAACGAGTTTCTTTCCATCTTTATCAAAGGCAACAATACTTGGTGTTGTCTTTTGATTTTCTTTATTTTCAATAATTTTAGCTTTTCCATTTTCATAAAAAGCCATACAACTATTTGTTGTACCTAAGTCAATTCCAATAACCTTTGCCATAATTTTCTCCTTCTAACAACATAAAATAGGGTAATGATACCCGCCACCACAACAACAAGACATCATGCAATTCAATAACAAGACAGAATAGCAACAATTCATCATACTTGCAGGATTGCCATATTGTTGACTCGTTTGACGATATTGCCTTGAATTTCCTTGTAATTGGTTTAATAATAAAATGTATTGCATATTCATCGGTTCCATTTGCACAGCTGTTTGCGCATATTCTTGGGCGCGGATATTATTTCCTAAACCATTTTCTGCAATGGCAGCTAAATAAAACCACATACTTGTTTTATTTTGAATTTGATTTAAAACATTCAAAGCTTCTTGATAACGTCTACCTTGAATAAAACCGCTGGCTTCTTGATAAGCTTCTTGATCATTACCTTGATATTGATAACCACCAGTTCCTGTTGTTTGACTACCATAGCTTTGTTGTTTAAAACCTTTTTTTCTTTCATCCATAATGGTTTTATACGCATTTTGGACTTCTTTAAATTTTTCGGTATATTCTGCTTGATGAGGATTTCCAATATTAGCGTCAGGATGATATTTTTTAGAAAGGGTGCGATAAGCTTTCTTCACTTCATCATCACTAGCACTAGGGGATATTCCTAATATTTGATAAGGATTCATGATTTTTCCTCCATTCGTTTCTTTTTAATCAGTTCAAATTTTGTCCAAATACCACTATAGATAATATTTCGTAAAAGTTCAACATTTTCAATCAAAGGAAGCTTTTCAAAATAAAAACTACTGTTTGAAATCATCATTTCTAAAAGATGAAAACAATCTTCTTGAAAATGTTCATCTTTGAATTTTTCTTTAAATGGATTATAAGTTTCTTTCTTTAAATCTTCTTCAACATCTTCAAAAGCATCAATCAAATAAATAAACTTTCCTAAATAAAAGCCCATTTGATAAAGATCCTCTTTAAAAATATCATCTTGATAAACACAAATACTTGCCATAATATGACCAAAATGTCCAGAGACTTCATCAAGATCTAAACAATTCTTTTGTTCCAATGTATGAATTTGATCTAAATGTTCTTTAATAATTTCTACTTTTTCAGGATACTTTGCTTTAACTCTTTGAAAATCTTTTTTTAAAAGCTGTTTGAATGTTTTACTTTTTAAAGAGTTTTCATCTAAAACATCATCTTCCAATTTAAAATAAGTCAAAATGATATTCATATCACTTACATAATCCATATATTGATTTGTTCGTACACTCTTTTTATGAAAAGGGTGCAATGGACAATGAATCCAATACTGTTTTTCTTCAGGTTCATACAAACTTGAAAGTAAGATTCCTACAAAGTTTAAATCATAATTTAAAGTCAATTGACCACGTCTGCCATGATTGTGTTTTAGAGATTGACATAAACCACAGTAATATTCTTGATATTTATCAAAATCTTTAATTTTTAATTCCGGTTTATTAATAACGACATAGCCAAACATAATTAAGTTCTCTTTTCAAATTTATGATGACAGCTTGGACATGTCACAATAATTTTTCCTTTTCCTTTAGGAAGTCTTACCATTTGTTTACAAGATGGACAACGATAGTATTTGTGACTACGATCAGACATTCTTTTCTTTTGAAGATTAAAAAATTGTTGAATAGGTTTGATTGTTTTTAAATATTTTTCATTTTCTTGATAACGTTTATACGTTTGTCTTGAAAACATACGATAAATAACCATAAACCAAATAAGATAACCAAGTAACATAACAATTTTATTGTTAAAAAATATGTTTAGGATAAATAAAGCAATGACTACAAACAAAGCATGATTGTTTAAAGTATCTACTCCATATCTTCCTTGCATAAATTGTATAAATTTTTCTTTCATTTATATCTCTCCTTACTTTGATGAGGAGATTATAGGCTTAAATTATGTATTTTACATGAACTCTAAAATATTTTAAAAAGGTTGTTTTTATGCGTTTGTTAAACAAATATCTTTCTTATTTTTGAAATTGAAAATAGATAAATGAGTAAGCTTCATTTAATCGACATTTTTTCCTTTCTGTTTTTTTTAGGATAAAAACGAAAGGAGAAAAAAATGAAGAAATTATTATGTTTTTTAACTGCAATTTTAAGTGTTTTTTTAATGAGTGTTCCCGTTGAAGCTAAAGAAAATCAATGGGATATTTCAAAATCTAAAACAGCAACACCACTTGATGAAAAATATCAAACAAAAGTAACACTTTCCCTTCCCTCTAAAAGTGAAAAACTTGAAAGTGATGTTGTCTTTGTTTTAGATAAATCAACAAGTACACAAATTGAAGATCAAGCGTTAGAGATGCTAGAAAAGCTAAGAATACAAATTGATAAAACAGATGCTAAAGTGAAAGTTGGAATTGTGATTTTCAATAAGATAGCGAATGTTTCATCATGGTTTGATCTTTCAAGTCAATTTGATCAAATTGAAGTAGCTATTAAAAAAAATATTACTTCAGGGACAAATTGTCATGCGGGGTTACTTGCAGGAAAAGAAATGTTGGATCAAGATCAAAATGTTGAAGCTAAACGTAAGTATATGATTTTTGTCAGCGATGGTATTACCTATATGTACAATCAAGAGCCAACAGTAACGGCCTGGTCTTTTGAAAATGATGGAAGTATTCTTTCTTGGGCTGGACCAGATAATTTTAACTCTAAATATGGACAAACGCTTCCTGATTGGAATACGTATTTGAATGATGTAAAAACAAAGTTGGAAAGTCAAGGAAATACGTATGATTATCCTTATGGAGCAGTACCAACAAAGACAACACCTGTTGATCAATCTAATGAGTATTTAAATTCTGTTGATAAAGCACTTTATTATACGTATAGCACGTATGAAAGTATGAAGGATGAGGGATATCATTGTTATGCTTTAAAAGGAAATAGTGAAGGTAATTATCCATGGGCTTTTTCTTTTATGGATTATTTAGCAAATCAAGAAGAAGTCTCTTTTGAAAGTATTCAAAATGATATTTATTATTTATTAGATCAAGGTTCTTATGTAGAAGATTACATGGGATCAGGAAAAGATAATCATGGAAATGATTATGATTTTGATTTTGTAAATAAAATAGATTCTTTTTATATGATGGTAGGTCAAAATAAATATTTACCAGAAGTTATTGATGAACAAAACTATCATTATGGCTTTAATAAACAAGAAGAGGGTTATGCCTATGAGCTTTATTACTACCCAGGAAAACAAGAACATTTTATTTGGAAAATGAATGTGCCAGTAACTCAGTTTGATCCGGTACAACTTGTATATACTTTACAGCTTACAAACCCTCAAAAAGAGGCAGGTGACTATGGTTTTTATGATGAAGATGGTCATTTAAATAACGAAAGTTTAAAAACAAATAACCAAGCAATCCTTCATCCTATTGATAGTCAAGGGAAAGAAATAGAAACAGAAGATTTTCTAAGTCCTACGGTAAGTTATAAAGTTGAAGAAATAATTGAGCCGGAAAAACCACAAGAGCCTAAAAACACACAAGAAATACCAAAAACACAAGATCAACCAACTAAAATAAAACAACCGACTAAAAATGTTGTTAAAACAGGAGATAAACAGATTATTTATCCTTATTTCCTTCTTACTTTAGCATCTCTTTCAATAATGTACTTGATTAAAAGAAGATTACACGCTTAATCTTCTTTTTTCTTTTTCTTTTTTCAAAGGAAAACAAGCTTCTTTTTTTTACAACATTTTTTTTAATAGTCAAAATAAGCTTTTTAGTCAAAAGAAAAAAAACGACAAATTTTATTTTTAGGACTTTTTATGATGAAAAAGCAAAGGAGGAAGACTAATGAAAAAATGGATAAAATTAAGTTTATGTATGATGATTGGTTTCTTTTGTTTTTCTTTTCAGGTAAAAGCAATGAATGTAGAAGCAAGAATCCAAGATCAAAATTATGAAACATTTCAAGCGGCCTTAGAAGATGTTTTAAAAGGAAATCAAAAAGGTCCTATTTATTTAATGGAGGATGTTATTTTAGATGTAGGAACAATTAATAAGGATGTTGAGATTATTGGAAATAATCATCAAGTTACAGTGCCTTTACAAAGTCAAACAAATGATAGTGAAAGTCAAGGACGTTTGAATGTCCAAGCAACATTAACGTTTAATCAATGCCGTGTTCATTTTGATAATACGTATCAAAATGGAAATAATACATGGTCTGTTGTTATGGGAAGTCAAGGTGTTTTAGAGTTTGTCAATGATTCCAATGTCACTTTTGTTGGTCATGGAATTTATGCAAGTAATGGTTCAACAATTAATATTGATCATTCAAAAGTTTCTTTAAACCAAATGACATATACATCGATGATGGCAGAATCTTATGGAATTTTAAATATAAAAAATGATTCAAGCTATTCAATTGATCATGCAATCGAACCAAATGGAATAACTGGTTTTCATGTTTTTGTTGATCATTCATCACTAAGCGTTGAAAATTGTTCAAATCAAGCGATGGTCAAAGGTAATCTTACGATTACCAATCAAGGAAATGTGTCGTTTTCAAAAAATGATGTCGGTTACAATATGTATAGTGATAATAACCTCTATGTAGATGAAACATCAACTTTAAAAATGAATGAAAATAAAAACTGTGCCCTTTTAAGCCAAGGTAGAAAAAAACGTACGATAACCATTAAAAATGGAGGGATTCTTGAAGCTAGATATAACGGGATAAGTTATCAAGCAAGTGATGATGAAGACAAATACTATGCACAAACTTCTGCGTTGAATTTTGGCGTTTATGGATGGTATGAAAATGCCCAAAAAATTCTACTCTATCCAAATTTAGATGATGTCATTTTTGAAGATGGAGCCAAAGTAAACATTTCAAATAACTATACACGTGGTATTTCAAATTATGGCAATCTATATTTAGGGAATCAAACAGTTATTACCAATAATGGAGGTTATCAATCAGGCGAAAGTTTACAAGCATGTCGTATTGGAAAAGGAGGCGGTATTTATAACGCTGGAACAGTCACTTTTTTCCATACGACTCTTTATAACAATCATGCTCGTTTAAGTGGTGATGATCTTTATAGTGAAGAAGGTGGAACGGTTCAGTTATCACTTACTTCAAATGAATGGCTTTTAGATGACTGTCAACATGTAATAGATGGTTGGTATGATGATGGTCTTCAACAAAGATGGAATGGTGATGATAAAGAACATCTTTATTTATCTTTAATAGAGGGACAAAAAGAATATCATTTCTTAGAAGTGAAGGCGGCTCATGGTGTCATCCAAGAAGAAATAAAAGAAGATGATCCTAAAGATGACCCTAAAGAAGAACCTAAGCAAGATGAAAAAGAACCTGAAATTAAGAAAACAGATGAAAAAATAACACCAGTAGAAACAAAGAAAACAACCAAAAAAGTAGTTAAAACAGGCGATGAATCTAGTGGCGCTTTATGGCTTACTTTTACGGGACTTTCTTTATTATTGATTTTTTTACTTGTGATAAAGTATGCTAAGAGAAAACGCGATTAGTCGCGTTTTTTTCATTTATGTGGTATGATGTCGTGGGTGATAAAAAATGTTAGTGTCAATGACAGGTTTAACAAAATATAATGGAGAGAAATGTATTCTTGATCATGTCGAGTTACATATAGAAAATAAAGATAAAATTGGAATTTTAGGTGTTAATGGAACTGGTAAATCAACACTTTTAAAGATGATTGCAGGGGTTGAAAATTATCAAGGAAAAATCAGTTATCAAAAAGACATCCGTATTAATTATTTACCGCAAACACCACACTATGATGAAGATGATAGTGTTATGGAAACGGTCTATAAACAAATTGATACCAAAGATGTCCATGATTTTGAAATTAAAGCACAATTAGGTAAGTTTGGTATTTTAGATGAAAATAAAAAAATCAAAGAATTATCAGGAGGACAACTTAAAAGAGTCGCTTTGGCGATAGCTTTAATAAAACCATGTGATCTACTTATTTTAGATGAACCGACAAACCATTTAGATAATGGAATGATTGAATATTTAGAAAAGTTTTTAATCAAATGGTCTAAAGGATTATTAATGGTTACCCATGATCGTTATTTCTTAGAAAGAGTGGTTAATCGTATTATTGAAATAGATCATGGACAAATCTATAAATACGAAGCCAATTATTCAAAATACTTAGAGCTTAAACAAGTACGTTTAGAAACACAACTTTCTTCACAAAGAAAAAGAAAACTTTTTTTAAAGAAAGAATTGGAATGGGTACGTGCGGGTGTACAAGCACGTACAACCAAAAGTAAAGATCGTTTACAAAGATTTGAAGAATTATCAAAAGTTAAAGATATTGAAGTTAATGGAAAAGTAGAAATGATTCATACTTTCTCTCGTCTTGGTAAAAAGACAATTGAACTTCATGAAATTTCTAAAAGTTTTGGACAAAAGAAACTCTTTGATGAATTTTCATATATGTTTAAACAACATGATCGTATTGGAATATTAGGTGACAATGGAACGGGAAAATCAACCTTGCTTAATATTCTAACAGGAAATTTAAAAAGTGATACGGGATATGTTGAAATAGGAGAAACCGTGCGTTTTGGGTATTTTAAACAAGGCTATGATGATCTTCCAATGAATAAAAGAGTCATCGATTATATTCAAGAAATCTCTAATGATTTTAAAGTAGATGGACAAGGACTTTCGGCGAAAGATATGTTAGAAAGATTTTTGTTTGATGCCCGATTACAACATACACCTATTTCTCGCCTTTCGGGTGGAGAAAGAAGAAGACTTTATTTGTTGCGCGTTTTAATGATGATGCCAAATATTTTAGTTTTAGATGAACCAACGAATGATTTAGATATTGATACGCTTAATATTTTAGAAGATTATTTAGATAATTTTGAAGGGATTATTATTACGGTCAGTCATGATCGTTATTTCTTGGACCGTATTTGTGATGGACTCTTTATCTTACAAAATCAACATTTAAGATATGTTAATGGGGGTTATAGTCAAAATCTTGATACAACAACTAAAGAAGAAAAAGAAAAAGGTCAAGGAGCTTTGGCTTATAAACAAAGTAAACAAAAGAAAATCAAAATGACTTATATGGAAAAGAAAGAATTTGAAGAAATTGAAGATGTCATTATGAATTTAGAAACCAATTTAAGTCAAATTGAAGAACAAATGAATGATGTTACTGATTTTAAAGAAATTGATGAACTTTCAAGACAAAGAGATGACCTGCAAAAACAAATTGATGAAAAAAATGAAAGATATCTTTATTTATTAGAATTACAAGAACAAATTGACAATCAATAATTGACTCTTGTATATACATATAGGATAATAGAGTCATGAAAAGGAAGGTTTTAAGGAATGAAAAGATTATTAAGTTGTACAAGTAGTGAAATGTTGAAAATGGATGGACAAGAATTAAAACAAGCTATTCTTGCCAGCGAAGGAAGAACTGTCATGACAGAAACTGTGGTTGCCATTGAACCATTATTAGGAGATCTTACCAATGCTGAACTTGCAGTTTCGTTTGGTAGTGACATGGTTTTATTAAATTGTTTTGATTGTAATAATCCAGAAATCAAAGGGTTACCAGAATGTGATAATCCTGTAGAAAAATTAAAAGAAATCGTGGGTCGTCCAATTGGATGTAATCTTGAACCAGTTGATTTAGATGCTGAATTAATGGAAGAAAGACGTGTGATTTCTACTGGTAGACAAGCAAGAAAAGAAACTTATATTAAAGCACAAGAATTAGGATTTAACTTTATTTGTTTAACTGGAAATCCAGGTGTTGGAGTTTCAAACCATTCAATTTGTGAAGCTATCAAAGAAGCTAAAAAATATTTTAAAGGATTAATTATTGCTGGAAAAATGCATGCTGCAGGAATTGATGAACCAATCGTTGATATGAATAGTATCAAAGATTTCATTGAAGCAGGGGCAGATGTTATTTTAATGCCAGCTGTAAATACTGTTCCAGGTTTATCTGAACAAGAAGTAACAGAAGCTTGTCGTTATATTAAAGCTCATGGTGCTTTATCATTAAGTGCTATTGGAACA
Organism: Bacillota bacterium; assembly: GCA_030540195.1. Lineage (GTDB taxonomy): Bacteria > Bacillota_I > Bacilli_A > Erysipelotrichales > Coprobacillaceae > Faecalibacillus. Next base: position 19,825 of record JAUNWT010000029.1, read on the forward strand.
AGTCAAGAAGGTGCAGACGAAGGAACAATTCGTGAAATTGCTTTATTAAATAAAAGATGTGGAATTGATATCCAACATATTGGTGATGCAGGATTCTGTGGTATTGCTTTACCTGAAAATATTATGGCATTATCAATTGCAATCCGTGGTAAAAGACATACTTATCATAAAATTGCATCTTCAATTAATAGATAGAATGTCATTTATGTTTGAAAGATGTCATTTAAGTTATAAATAATGAAAAAACGGTTGGTTTATGATAAATTAATTATAGATCAATCGTTTTTTTGTGGAGGTTATTATGAAAAAGGGAATTATTGTTGTCATTATTTTATGTTTATTAGGAATGATTTTTTTATCAGGAAGTATTGGCATTTTTTTATAAACGGGTAGAAGTTTCTATCGAGACTATTTCAATTATTGATCATTTTTTAGAAAGACTAAGAAAAGAAGATAAGATGGAGAGTGTTAATTGCGCTCTCTTTTGTGTTATAATGGATAAGGTGATGAACATGAAACATATCTTTATATTAAAACCAAATACGTCCAAAGAATTGGTTAATTGTATTGTTTCTTCAATGCAAGGAAAACGTTATGAATTACGCTATACCAAAGATTTAGATGATGCTAGGGAAATAGCTTTGTCTTATCAAGAAGAAAAAGAAGTTTGTCGTTTGTATGCTATTGGTGGAGATGGCTTTGTTCATAAAGTAGTTAACGGAATGGTCAATAGTCATCATGAACTGGTCGTGATTCCCCAAGGAACAGGAAATGACTTTGCACGGAGTATTTATGAGAATCTAGAGGCAATCAAGATTTTTAAAGAATCTCTTCATAAAGAAGCAAAACCCATTGATGTGATTCAATGTCGTGATGATCTTTACTGTGTGAATGTATTTTGTTGCGGTCTAGATGCAGATGTGGGTAATATCGTCAATACCAATCGAAAAACAACGATTGCACCAAGAATTCTACAATATAGTTTTACGATTTTAGATAAGATTTTTCATTTAAAGTTTTATCCAACAGAGATCTATACTTATAATAAAGATATTTATCAAGGAAATGTTCTTATATGTACATTTTGTAATGGACATTATTTTGGTGGAGGCTATCAGGCAGGATATTATTCGTCTTTAGATGATGGAATGATTGATATGTCTGTGGTAGGCGAGATTTCTAAAAAAGAACTCCCGTATTATTTAAAAGGTCTCATTACCAATACATTACATAAAACAAAGAAATTTCAACATTTTAAAGAAGAGGATGTTTGGGTCAAAACAAGTCAATATGTCAATATTGATGGCGAAAAATATGAACCAGGAACCTATCATTTAAAATGTGTACATAATGCAATTCAATTAGTTTATTAAGGAGATTATTATGGAAATAGATTTAAAAACAGATTCACGTAAAGTAAAACCAGGAGATACCTTTATTGCGATTAGAAATGTCAATCGTGATGGCCATGATTACATTCCTCAAGCAATCAAAAATGGGGCAACAAAAGTCATTGTAGAAGAAGGAAACTATGATGTTGAAACTGTTGTTGTTGAAGATACAAGAGCGTATTTAAAAGATTATTTGTATAAACATTATTATCCTTATTTTAAAGATATGAAATTAATAGGGGTTACAGGTACAAATGGAAAAACAACTATTGGTTATATGATGTATCAAATGATGATCATGCTTGATATTCCTTGTGCCTATATGGGAACCATTGGTTTTTATTATTGTGGAAACTTTATTAAGATGGTAAATACGACACCTGATGTAGATGTACTTTATGATTATTTTATTAAAGCTAAAGATGCCGGTTGTAAAGTACTTGTCATGGAAGTTTCTTCACATGCACTTGCGAAGGATCGTATTCATGGCTTAGAATTTGATGAAGTTGCTTTTACAAATTTAACTCAAGATCATTTGGATTTTCATAAAACATTAGAAAACTATGCCAATGCTAAACAACTTTTATTTAAAAAGACCAGAGGAAAGAAAATTGCTGTCATTAATGGTGATGATCCTCATGCTTCACATTTTGAATTAGAGGGTAATCAAAATCTCTTGATTTCTGATCAAAAGGGAGATGTTCTCATTCAAAATATTGAATTTTCACATTTAGGAACAACCTTTACTTTTAAATATCAAGAAAAAGAATATCAAACACATATTCAAATGGTAGGAAGATACAATGTTTATAACTATCTTACAGCGATGCTTTTAATTCATGAATTAGGTTATGAGATTAATGATATTTTAGCTTTAAATACAAAACTCAAAGCACCTAAAGGAAGAATGGAGTTAATCGTTTATGGCACAAATGGTATCTTTGTAGATTATGCTCATACCCCTGATGCCACTTTGAATGTTTTAGAAAGTGCTCAAGAATTTAAAAAAGGAAGAATTATTACGATTATTGGTTGTGGAGGAGATCGTGATACGACAAAACGACCAATCATGGGTGAAATTGCCTGTAAACATAGTGACCATGTCATTATTACGGATGATAATCCACGAACAGAAGACCCTCAAAAAATCATTAATGATATTTTAAAGGGAGTTAGCGGTGATTATGAAGTGATCAATGATCGTCATCTTGCCATTGCTAAAGGAATGAGTTTATTAAAAGAAAATGATATTTTAATGATTTTAGGAAAAGGTCATGAAGATTATCAAATCATTGGTACAGAAAAGATTCATTTTTCTGATCAAGAAGAAGTAGAAAAATATATAAAGGAGCATACACATGACTAAAATTGCATTTTTTGATGTGGATGGAACGATGATCAATGTTCCTCATCAATTATTAAAACCAACAGATAAAACAATTCATGCTTTAAAAGAATTTCAAAAACAAGGGAACTATATTGTTGTAGCGAGTGCAAGAGGGGTAAAACCAGAATGTTTAGATGAAATTCCTTTTGATGGTTTTATTGGTTGTGATGGAGGCTATATTGAATTCCATCAAGAAGTTTTATTAAATAACGTTTTTAGCGTTAAAGATTTAAACTTACAAAATAGTGTTTATGAAGCAACCAATGGACAATACATCATCAGTGAAAGAGCAACAAGTTATTTTAGTGATGTAGATGGTGAACTCATCAAAAAACATTTAAGGCTTTATAATGGAACAGACAAACAACCTGAAGATTATAACGATGATTGGCGTTTTCAAGATATTAAAGCTAATACCGTAACAGCTCTTTTCTATAATGCAAAAGACTTACATGAAGCCTTAGATATGTTACCACAAGAATGGTCCATCAATGCTTATGATACAGGACATATTCGTATGGATGTCCATCCTCAAGGTTATACAAAAGGAACAGCGTGTGAATATTTATATCAAAAATTAAATATTCCAAAAGAAAATACCTATGCTTTTGGTGATGGTGAAAATGATATTGAAATGTTTCATCTTGTAGGAACTTCTGTTGCGATGGGTAATGCAGATGATGAAGTAAAAAAACATGCTTCTACGGTGACTTTAACAGTGGATGAAGATGGTATTGCAGATTTCTTTGAAAAGGAATTTAACATTAAATGAGAATTAGAAAAATAAACTTTCAAGAAATAAATTTTGAGTATTGTTCTTATCCCCAATCAATGTATGATTCCATAAAGAGAATAGGTTTATCTTTTCCTGTTAAAGTTAATATCATTGATGGCAAATATTATTGTAAAGATGGACATAAACGTCTTTCAATTATTCAAGATTTATTAAAAAATGAAGAAGGCTATGAAAGAAGAAGGGCAGTTCCTTATATTATTTATAATGATGGAAGTTCTAGATCTAATGATTGTTGGCGAGATCGCAACATGCATTAGATCTTTTTCATTTTTTGAAAGCATAAAACGTGAATAAATAAGAGGTATATAATAGATGAAAGGAAGTGATTGATTTGTTATTTAGTAATAGAGATTTAAAAAAACTAATAATACCTTTAATTATAGAACAGGTATTAGCACTGACGATTGGAATTTTTGATACGATGATGGTTTCCCAATGCGGTCAAAGCGCAGTTTCAGGAGTCAGCATTGTTGATGGTTTGAATGTGTTGATTATCAATATTTTTTCGGCTCTTGCTACCGGAGGAGCCGTTGTTTGTTCGCAATACATTGGTAAAAAAGATGAAAAGATGGCTTGTCATAGTGCAAAGCAACTTTTATTTACCATTTTAGGTTTATCGCTTGTTATTATGGTTTTATGTATGATTTTCAATGGGGCTTTATTGAATTTGATTTTTGGGCATATTGAAAGTGATGTGATGGCTTATGCAAGAACTTATTTTTTCTTTTCTGCTTTATCTTATCCTTTTATTGGTTTATTTAATGGTGGAGCTGCTTTATTTAGATCTATGGGAAATAGTAAAGTTGCTATGACCAATTCATTTTATATGAATATAGGAAATATTGTTTTAAATTATCTCTTTATTTTTATTTTAAATATGTCAGTCAAAGGGGCTGCGATTGCGACTTTACTTTCAAGAATGTTCTGTTCATTTATTATTTTATATATGTTATTAAATAAAGAACATATTGTACATATTGATACTTATTTAAAATATAAGTTTGATTTTTCAACCGTAAAAAGAATCTTAAAAATTGGTATTCCTAATGGTTTAGAAAATGGGATGTTTCAAATGGGAAAAATTCTTGTTCAACGACTTGTTTCAACTTTTGGAACAGCTGCCATTGCTGCTCATGCAGTTGCCTTTAGTTTAACATCCATTGCTGTTGTTCCTGGAATGGCTTTAGGACTTGCAATTTTAACGGTAGTTGGTCAATGTATTGGAGCTAATGATTATCAACAAGCTAAATATTATACAAAGAAACTCATGATCATTGCTTATATTTCTACGATTATCTCGGCCGGTATTTTACTTGTAGGTGTAAGATATATCTTAAGATTCTATGCTTTACCACAAGCTACTGCCAATTTAGCGGTTTCCATGGTTTCACTTCATTGCGTTTTTGATTTCTTTGTTTGGCCAATGGCATTTTCTTTCCCAAATGCCTTACGTGCAGCCAATGATGCAACCTTTACAATGGTAGTTTCAACATTTTCAATGTGGACTTTCCGTTTTGCCTTAAGTTATGTTTTTGCTTTATATTTACACATGGGTGTCATTGGTGTTTGGTGGGCCATGATTGTAGACTGGATTTTTAGATCAATTTGTTTTATGATTAGATACAAATCCAATAAATGGATGAATAGAACATTAGTATAGGGGAATTATATGGAAAAAGTAGAATATTATTTTAGAGAGATTTCAAAGATTCCAAGAGGATCTTATCAAGAAAAAGCAATTTGTGATTATGTGGAAAACTTTGCAAAAGAGAGAAATATAAAATATATAAGGGACAAAATGCATAATATCGCGCTTTTTAAAGAAGCAACAAAGGGTTATGAAGATCATGAAACGGTTATGTTAGAAGGACATATGGATATGGTCTGTGAAAAAAATAATGATAGTGATCATGATTTTTCAAAAGATCCTATTGAACTTATTGAAGAAGATGGTTTTTTACATGCCAATAAAACAACATTAGGGGCTGATGATGGTGTTGGTGTTTGTTACATGCTTGCTTTACTAGATGACGAAAACTTAAAACATCCAGCTTTAGAATGTGTTTTTACTGTTCAAGAAGAAGTAGGACTTAACGGTGCAATGGGTCTTGATAAAAGTATTTTAAAAGCAAAAAAGATGATTGGACTTGATAGTGGGGAAGAAGAAATCATTACTGTAAGCTGTTCAGGAGGAAGAAGAGCTGTTGTTGAAAAAGAACTTACTTATCAAGAAAATACATTGCCTTGTTATCAACTTTATGTTGGCGGTTTACAAGGTGGACATTCAGGAGGCGTTATTCATTTAGAAAGAGGAAACGCGAATACAATTATGGCACGTGTTTATTATCATCTTTCTTTAAATAACATTGAATTCTTATTAGGAAGTTTTAAAGGCGGTTTAAAAGACAATGCAATTCCTCGTGAATGTGTCAGTGTCTTTGCTTCAAATGATAATTTTGAAAAAATCAAAGAAGTTGTTTTAAAAGTAGAAAACGATTTAAAAGAAGAATTAAAAGAAAGTGATGAACATGTCTTTGTTCGTTTAGAAAAAGTAGATTCTTTAAATCAAGTGATTTCAGTTAAAGAAAGCCAAGAAATAGTTTCAATGATGTATTTAATGCCTAATGGTTTTATGCATAAATCTTTAAAAATGGATCTTACAAATGTTTCTTTAAATATGGGTGTAGTGGAAATGAATGAAAAATTCAATATCTATTTTTCAATTCGTTCACCAATGGAATCAGCTAAAGATGAATTATCTAATAAACTTAGTCTAATTGCTTCAATGTTTAGCGCAAAATATGTTTTAGATAATAACTATCCTGGGTGGAATTATGATGAAGGTTCAAAACTTAGAAAACAATATGTAGAATTCGTTAAAGAAACAGAAGGAATGACTCTAAAAGAAGAAGGAACACATGGTGGCCTTGAAACAGGTATTTTTAAAGGAGCACTTCAAGATTTAGATATTATTACTTTAGGGCCAGATATGTTTGATATTCATACTCCTGATGAAAGATTAAATATGAATTCATTTTATAAATGTTATCAAAGATTAGCTCATTTTTTAGAGAGATTATAAGATGTTAGAACTTATTAAAGTAAAATACGATCAAGATATCAAAAAACAATTAGAAAAAAGATTTATTGCTTTTGACGTAGAAACTACAGGTTTAAATCCAAAAGAAGAAAGAATTATTGAATTAGGAGCTGTTCTTTTTGAAAATGGACAAGCTGTTCAAAAATTTAATACGCTTGTCAATGCTGAAGTAGAAGTCTCTGAGTTTATTTCTAATTTGACACACATCACCAATGAGATGTTAGAAAATCAACCAAGAGAAGAAAAAGCTTACGAGATGTTTCAAGAGTTTATGAAAGAAGCTCTTGAAGGCGAAGTGATTGTATGTGCGCATAATGCGAAATTTGATATGTCTTTTTTAAAGGAAACATTTGATCGACTTCAATTAACAGGGAAGATCTGTTATGTAGATACCTTACAATTATCAAGAAAATATATTCATGGACCTTATAATTATAAACAAGGAACAATTGCTCATTATTTACATATAAAAAATGAAAATGCACATCGTGCTTATGATGATGCTTATGTTTGTGGACAAATTTTAAATCATATAATAAAAGGAAGTTTTGGCGCTCTAAATAATCGAGTGCTTTAGCGAAATTCGCTCTAAATTATTAAGGGGGATATTGATGTGAAATCAGTATCCCCTCTAAAATATCTGGTGCTTTTTTAAGAGGAAAATTAGGATGATGTCTGATTCTGGTTTTCCTCCTTTTATTTGTTTTCTTTTTTTATTCTATTTTTTATAGGATCC
>JAUNWT010000030.1 GCA_030540195.1 Bacillota bacterium
CTCCAAGTTTCTATTAATTCAACTTTCTACACTTATAATTTTAAATGTTTCTTTTTAAGACACTTATAATATAACTCTCTTCCGTTATTCCGTCAATACTTTTGTGTCTTTTTTAGATATTTTATTTACTCTATAGCCTATTATATGGTAATATTAAGACACAAGGAGTGATTTGATGACAGGAGAACGTATAAAAAAACTAAGAAAAGAAAAAGGTATGACTCAACAACAACTTGGAGAAATGTTGGGTGTTCAAAAATCAGCAATTGCAAAATATGAAAATGGTCGTGTACCTAATTTAAAAAAGGAAACAATTTCTCGACTTGCAGAAATATTTAATGTGACTCCTAATTATCTGTTAGGAATTGATGAACCAGCTTATCAAGGACATGGTCATAATATTGATATTCCCTTATATAGTGATGTTTGTTGTGGTGATGGTATTTTTGTTGAAGATAATATTGAAGAATATATTTCTTTGCCTGAATCTTTATTAAGTTCTCGAAAGGATTACTTTTGTCAATATGCTGATGGGGATAGTATGATTGATGAAAATATTCAATCGGGTGATCTTATTATTTTTGAAAAAACTCAACAACTTAATAATGGTGACGTTGGATGTTTTGGTATTGAAGATAATATTGCAACATGTAAAAAATATTTTAATGATTCTAAACAAAACTGTATTATTTTACAACCAGCTAATGATAAATATTCCCCTATCATTATTAATGAATATAATTATCATGAATTTAAAATTATTGGAAAGCTCGCTCTCGTTATTTCAAAAAGAAGCTAAAATGAAAACTCCGTTTCAAATGAAACGGAGTTTTTTTTATTTGTTTTAATTATTTTACTGTAATTAATTCTAAGTAAGAAGTAGTTCCAGCAACACCTGGTGTACCAGCAGTAACAATAATTTGTTCACCTGGTTCAACTAAGTTTTCTTTAGCGATAACTTGAGCATATTCAATCATAGCAGCTCTTGTATCCATTTGTTTACATAATACTGATTTAACACCCCAGTTGATAGCTAATGCTCTAGTAGTTTGTTCATTTGGAGTAGCAGCAATAATCATAGATTTTGTACGATATCTAGACATTTTTCTAGCTGTGAATCCTGAATCAGTGAATGCAACGATTGCAGCAACGTTGAATTTTGATGCGATTTCAGCAACAGACATACAGATAGCTTCACTTTGATCTAATGGAGCAGTTCTGATTGCTTTTCTTTGTAATGAAGCATAATCTAAAGTTCCTTCAGTTTTTAAAGCAATTTTAGTCATTGTTTCAACAGCTTCTACTGGATATTTACCTTGAGCAGATTCACCAGATAACATGATTGCATCAGTACCATCATAGATTGCGTTAGCAACGTCAGATACTTCGGCACGTGTTGGTCTTGGGTTTTCTTGCATACTATCTAACATTTGAGTTGCAGTGATAACGATTTTACCAGCAGCACGACATTTGTTGATTAATTCTTTTTGAATTAAAGGTACATCTTCAGCAGGAATTTCTACACCTAAGTCACCACGAGCAACCATGATACCGTCAGCAACTTTTAAGATTTCATCCATGTTTTCAACACCTTCGCTGTTTTCGATTTTAGCGATGATTTGAATTTCAGGACGACCGTTTTCGATTAATAATTTTTTAACATCTAAAACATCTTGTGGACGTCTTACGAAAGATGCAGCGATGAAATCAACACCTTGTTGACAACCGAAAGTTAAATCTCCGATGTCTTTTTCTGATAAGTAATCGAATCCTAATTTGATTCCTGGAACGTTGATTCCACGTTTGTTTTTAACAATACCATCGTTAGCACAGATACATACGATATCAGTACCTTCAACATGATCAACTAATAATTCTACTTGACCATCGTTTACTAAGATGAAACCACCTGGTTTAACATCTTTATATAAATCTTTATAAGTGATAGTAAATCTTTCACTTGTACCTACGATATCTTCAACACAGATAGTAGAAACTTGACCTTTTTTGAATTCAGTTTTTCCGTCAACGAAATCACCAGTTCTAATTTCAGGCCCTTTAGTATCTAATAAGATAGCTACGTTTTTATTTAATTCTTTGTTGATTTCTCTTAAAGTTTTAATTCTTCCACCATGTTCTTCGAAATCACCATGAGAGAAGTTTAATCTCATTACGTTCATACCAGCTTGAACTAATTTAGTTAAGACTTTTTTATCTTCAGAAGCTGGTCCAATTGTACACACAATACGTGTTTTCTTTTTTCTTTCTTTTTCTAATACCATCCTAATATCCTCACAATCATATTTTCATTTAAGTTTATATTAACGAAGTTTAATAGCATCTTCGTAAATACTAAAGTCAGTTTCACGTTTATGTCCTAATACTTCAGTAATTGGTAATCCTTTGATTTGACCATTTACTTCGCTTACACATAAACCACCTTTTCCGGCTTCAAGTAATTCAACGGCATAAACACCCATTCTTGAAGCAAGAACTCTATCTCTTGCAGATGGTCTACCACCACGTTGCATATGTCCTAAAACGTTTGCACGAGTTTCAAAACCAGTTGCAGCTTCAACTTTTTTAGCTAATTCATGTACGTCTGTAATATGTTCAGTAATTACAACGATTGCATGTTTTTTATCAGAAGCTTTTGAAGCTTTTAATACTTCAATAACTTTGTTTTCATCATATCCGATTTCACTAGTGATAACCATTTCAGCACCATCAGCGATACCAGCATTGATAGCTAAATCTCCACATCTACGTCCCATAACTTCAAGGATTGTACATCTTTGATGAGAACTTGATGTATCTCTTAATTTATCTAAAGCATCAACAATTGTATTTAATGCAGTATCAAATCCAATTGTGTGATCAGTATCAGGAATATCATTATCAATTGTTCCTGGAATACCAATACAGTTGATACCCATTTCAGTTAACTTTAATGCACCGTTGTAACTTCCGTCACCACCGATAACAACTAAAGCTTCCATTCCAACTTCCTTCATTTTTTCAATTGCTTCTTTTCTAACTTCAGGATCTTTGAATTCAGGGAATCTTGCTGATTTTAACATAGTACCACCAATATTGATGATGTTACGTGTACTATGACGATCAAACTTAATAAATTCACCATCGTGTAAACCTTTATATCCTAGTTTTACACCATAAACTTCAATTCCTTTATTTAAGCATGTACGCGCTACTGCACGAACAGCAGCGTTCATTCCTGGAGCATCTCCTCCAGATGTTAAAACACCTATACATTTAACCATAATGTTCACTCCCTATTTCATAACATTTCATACATAGTGATTTTAGCACAAATCATGACTTTTCTACAAGAATTTTTGCATTTTTATTGCGTTATTCTTTATTGTTTGATAAGAATTGGCGTACTCATCGCAAATATTGTATTAAGTAAGCGCTCTACTTTTATTTTTTCACGGGCGTCTTTCTTTAATGTATAGATTTTAATAAGGTTTTCTTGGTCATATTGACTCGTAAAAAGCGTTACTTTTTTATTTTGACTACGATAAGTAAGTACCGCCGCTAAGACTTCATCTCTTGACCAAGCAGTGACATTTTCTCCTCCAAGATCATCAATAATCAAATAATCAACGTTTCTAAGTTCCTCTATATTATTATCATTACCATATTCATTAAAAGAATTCTTTAAATCCATCAAATATGTAGGAAAATGAATATAACCTATATGATAATCCTTTCTAGAAAGAGAACGTGTTATAAAACCCGCTAAAGTTGATTTCCCACAACCAGAAGGTCCATAAATATAAAGACCTTTTTGACTTGGTTTTGATAAAAATTCATTAATTTTAACTGCTAATTCTTTATTCATTATATCTTTAATAGAATGTGAATCAGATAAAAGTAAATCATCACTCACATTACTAACTGTAATATGACTTAATAAATGTTGTTTATCTAATAAATCTTTACCAAAACGACATGGAGTTAAATTAACTTTCAACCCTTCATTTTCTAAACAAAGAAGTTGTTGCATTCCTTTTGATACCTTTTGACACTCAGATAAATCCTTACAATTTTGACATATTTGTAAATCATCTTGATAATCTAAAAACTCTACCCAGTTATCTTCAATAAACCCACGATTAAGAGAATAATCAGATAAAAATTTTAAAATATTTGGGTTTTGCATCAATTGATCAATACTTTCTTGTTTTTGTTTTTGAAAATTTTGATCATTATCAAATAAATGAAATTCTTGTATATTTTGCATCTTTCTTCCTCCTAATCATATTGTTGCAATAAAGCAAGAGCATCCTCATCAACATCGTCTTGCTTTTGATCATGGGAAACAATATTAAATTCTTTCGTATATTCATCCCAAGAAGCATTTTGTTTTCCTTGATATCTTAAATAAGCTTTTCCTTCATCAATAGCTTCTTTAACTGTTTGAATCTTCTTTCTTTTCCATTGACTTCCTAAAGCTTCCATGAAGCTTTTAGGTAATGATTGATTACATTTTTCAAGAGTCGTTTCAATTAAAACATTAATGACCCCTGGTTCTAATTCCAAAGTTGTTAATAAAGATTCAATCACTTGTAAATCTCTCTTTAGTGGTTCTTTACCACCCATTTTGTCCTTCAATAAATCATAAGGTGAAATATTTTCTAAATAATAAATATGTTTATCAAGTGAAGATTTCCCTGATTGTTCATGAAGTAAAGGTGATTGTTTATGAAAGATATTTTCAAATTTTTCAGGCATTTTTAAATCATAATATTGTTGACAATTTCTTGAAAACAATCTTTTTCCAAGATGCCCCTGAACCATTGATTGTTTAACAAGATTTTGCATATCTAAAGCATTGATTTGATAAAGCAATCCCATACGTTGAATTAATTGTTCATCTTCTTGAGTAAACATCTTTTTAGATAACTGTAAGTTTTCTATACCTTGATAAAATAAAGATAGATCATATTCATCTTCAAAAGCTTTATGTATTTTTTGTTTATAATTTTTTTCTTTTAAAGCTTCATTTCCTTGATAATGAACATCAAAGACATCGGTAAAACTTGCACTAATATCTTGATAATGATCAAGATTGACATTATAGACCTTAAATACAGCAACTGTTTTTTTATACTCATCTTTTAATCTTTGTTGTAAAAGATCATTTAAAATCGGATGATTTAAAAATTCATGAGGTAAATAAGGCATCTTTAAATCAAATAGAAAACGATTTTCTTGACTTTTCTTTTTATAAGAACTCATTAAGCCAATCGCTTCTAACTTACTAATAGCTTGAGTAAGTTCACTTAAAGAAAAACCAGTCATCTTACAAAGTCTTGAAATCAAAGAAGGACTTTTCGTAAGTGTTATTTGATCAAGTTCTGAATAAAGTGTCATATACAAAGAGACAGCTTCCATTCCCATGATTGGTTGATAAAGTTGTAAAAGTGTTTTATAAGAAATGTCATCAAGCATATAACTACTTCTTATTTGATAAATATCACTTGTCAGTAATTCTTTCATTTTCTATTCCTTTCATTAATTGTTCTATTTGTTGGTAAAGAAATGCTTGATCTTTTGTATTATCTAAAACAATATCTGCCATTTCTTTTTTCTTAGCAGAAGATATTTGATTTTTCATAATCGTCAATGCATATTCTTGATCAATATGATCTCTTTCCATCAAACGTTTTACTTGTTGTTTTTCATCAAGATAAACAACAATAATTGAATCACAAAGATATTCTAAATGAGATTCATAAAGTAAAGGTATGTCTAAAAAGAGACAAGGTAAATCTTGATTTTCTTGGATAGCTTCTTTTAATTTAGAAATAACATAGGGATGAATAATATCCTCTAACATTTTTTTAGCCTTTGCATCATGAAAAACTTTCTTTCCCAAAGCTTTTCGATCAACAATACCTCCACGTACACAATGAAAAAGTTGCTCAACTTTTTCAATACATCCTTGATCTATTGTAAGAGCTTCTCTAGAAATTCGATCAGCATCAATGACAAGATAACCATGTTTTAATAAATAATTGGTTACTGTAGATTTTCCACAGGCAATACTTCCTGTAATTCCATATACTTTCATCGTCTTGCTTTTTGACATATTGGACAATAATATGTTCCTCTCCCATTTAAAGATATTTTTTTAATGTCATGTCCTTGAGGACATTTTTCTTGCATATGCACTTTTAATTGAACTTGAAATAAACCATCGATTCCATTAGCACTAAAGGAATGAATCGTTGTCCCACCTTGTTTAATAGCTTCATTTAAAATAGAACTTGAAACTTCTATAAGTTCTTTTACTCTTTTTTTGCTTAATGCTTTTGCTTTGGTTTGTGGGTTTAAATGCATGGCATAACAAATTTCATTAGCATAAATATTCCCAATACCCGCTAAAAGTGTTTGATCAAGCAAAGCCGTTTTAATTGCCGTATCTTTATTTTTTAAACGTTGATAGATTTCGTCTACATCTGCATCAAAAGGTTCTTTTCCTAATTGATTAAGTGGTTTTAATGTTTTATAACATTCTTTATCTACGAGTTTCATACGACCAAATTTACGAACATCATTATAACGTAACTGTGTACCATCATCTAAATAGAAAATTACATGATCATGTTTAGAAAGAGGCGTTTCTGGTGTGCAAATTTGATATTTACCTTCCATTCTTAAATGAGAAACAAAAGCAATATCTTCTAAAATAAAGATCAAATATTTCCCCACACGATCTATTTTTAAAAATGTTTTATTGATAACTTTTCGTTTAAATACTTCTACATCATCTTCAATAATACGGGGATAAATAATATCCACATCTTTAATTTTCTTATTTAAAATAAAATTTTCTAACGTTCTTTTTACAGTTTCAACCTCTGGTAATTCTGGCATCTTTTCACCTACTTTAATTCATACCAATTTTTAGCGTATGTTCCTTCTGCTTTTAATTCAACTGTCATTTGATAAGCACTTTCCATTCCTGTTTTAACAAGTTTCATCATTTGTTCAAGTTCATCTTTATAAACATCAAAAATCAATTCATCGTGTACTTGTAAAATCATTTTGGATTTCATATGATTTTCTTTTAATAATTGATCGACTTTAATCATGGCAAGTTTGATAATATCTGCCGCTGAACCTTGAATTGGTGAATTCATTGCTAAACGTTTTCCAAATTCTTGACGCATATAATTCTTTTCATTAATTTCAGGAATATAACGTTTTCTATTTAAAGCAGTAGAAACATAGCCATTTTCTTTGCCAAAAGCAATGCTTTTATTCATATATTCTTTAATTTCTGCATATTTTTCAAAATACTTTTCAATAAACGATTTTGCTTCTTTGACTGTTACTCCTAATTGTTCGGCAAGTCCAAAATCTGACATTCCATAAATAATTCCAAAATTGACCGCTTTAGCGTTACGACGCATTGTTGAAGTCACTTCATCTTCACTAACACCAAAAACCACACTTGCTGTATGTCGATGAATATCTTTATTTTCATTAAATGCTTGGATAAGACTTGTCACATTAGCTAAATGGGCTAATACACGTAATTCAATTTGTGAATAGTCAAATGAAATCAAATAATCATATTCAGGAACAAATGCTTTACGAATGAGTTTTCCTTCTTCTGTTTTTACTGGTATATTTTGTAAATTTGGATCTGTCGAAGAAAGACGCCCTGTTTGAGTTAAAGCTTGATTATAGATGGTATGTGTTTTTCCATCAACAAAGATTTGTTCTTGTAAACCAACGATATAAGTTGAATATAGTTTACTGATTGTACGATAATTTAATACTTTATCAATGATTGGATGTACATTTCTTAGTTTATTTAAAACATCAACCGATGTTGAATATCCTGTTTTTGTTTTCTTTCCATTAGGAAGTCCTAAATCTTCAAAAAGTACTTCTCCTAATTGTTTAGGGGAGGCAATATTGAATTCTTTATGAGCTAAAAGATAGATTTCTTTTTCTAATTGATCGATTTGTGTTTTAAACGTATCACCTAATTCTTTTAAAACACCTTGATCCATTTTAGCTCCTTGGTATTCCATATCCGCTAAAATAAAGGCAACAGGCATTTCTACGTTTTCATAAAGATCATATTGTTGATCTTTTTTTAAACGATTGATAGCTTCATCTTTTAATTCATAGATGGCTTTAGCTTGTAAAACATAATGTTTTGAAAGAATACTTTCTTCAGGAACGTGTTTTTTAGCTCCTTTACCAAAGATTTCTTCATCAAATTGTAAGTCAAAATATTGGTAATAATCACAAACAATCTTTAATTCATCTTTTAATGATGGATTTAAAATATAAGACGCCAATTGTAAATCGAAAGAATAGCCTTTAATTGTAAGACCATGCCAACGACACGCATTGATACATTTTTTAATATCATATCCATATTTTTTTATATTTTCATCTTCAATAAATTGTTTAAATCCTTGATCTTGAATCGCCTTTTCTAAAGAAATATAATACGCTTCTTGATCATTATAAATACCAAAACCTAAAATTGGTGATTTATGATAGTTGGTATCATAAACTCCAACTACAAGAGCACTATCCTTTTTAATAGCTGGTAAAGTCTCTACAATTTGATATTCTAAAGGTTTTACTGGCTTAGTTTCATTAGAAATAGACATTCTTTTAAGTAAAGAATTCATATCATAACGTCGATAGAAAGCGGCAAGATCATCATTGTAATCTTGTTTTTGATATTTCCAAGCATCCAAATCAAGTTCAATAGGGGCATCGGTAAGAATTGTCGCAATTTTTTTAGAAAAAAGACCTAATTCAATATTTTCTCTTACTTTTTCTCCCATCTTTCCTTTAAGGTTTGCCATATGTTCTTTTAAATTTTCAATCGTTCCATATTGATTTAAAAGTTTTAAAGCTGTTTTTTCACCAATTCCTGGAATACCGGGAATATTATCGGCACTATCACCCATAAGTCCTAATAAATCACGCATTTGATCAGGCTTTAAGTTATATTTTTCAACAAAGCTTTCTTCACTAATGATTTCATAATCATTGGTTTTTTGAGGCTTTTTATATTGTTTAACCAAAGGATTGATCAGTTGCATCATATCTTTATCATTTGTATAAATAGCAACTTCCATTCCTTGACTGGACGCTTTTTTAGAAATGGTACCAATAATATCATCTCCTTCATATCCTTCTTTTTCAATATAAGGAATATGATGAGCGTCTAAAAACTCGCGAACCATTGAAAACTGACAAATAAGTTCATCTGGTGTTGGTTTTCTTGTTCCCTTGTATTCTTCTAATAATTCACTTCTAAAAGTTTTCCCTTTGGCATCAAAAGCCACAACTAAATATTCTGGATCTTGTTTTAAAAGACTTTCTAAACGATTAGCAAAACCATAGACCGCATTGGTTGGAATCCCATCTTTATTTACCATCAAATTTCCCATTGCTGCCGTTGCATAATAACAACTAAACAACCAAAAATTTCCATCAATAACAACTAACTTTTCCATTTTATACCTCATTTACTTATTTCTTTAACTCTTTGTACAATCAAAGATAATTTATCTCGATAATCTATTCTACCTTCAATATAGATTACTTTATTCTTTTCTAATAAATCTTTTACTTGTCGATAAGTTGACGAAAAAACAACGCCTTCGACATTTCCTGTTTCATCATGACCTTCAATAAAACACATTTCATTTCCTTTTTTATCAACGATGACTTTGACTCTTGTAAGCATCAATAAAACATTGACATTTTTAGAGACATATTCATTTAAACGTGCAATAGCGATTACAGGAACTTGTAATTTTTGTTTTAAATACGCTAAAGGATGCATTGATAAATAAACGCCTAAAGCTTTCTTTTCAAGTTCAAGACGAACCATTTTATTTTCTTGAACAATATCTAAAATTGGAGGTTCATCAATACCAATCGTATTTTTTAAATTAGCATACTCTCCAATCTTTTCAAGATTGGCTTTTAAGGTTGCACGATTCAATTCAAACTCATCAAAAGCTCCCGCATCAATTAAACTTTCTAACATCATATTATTGACTTTTTTACCATCCATTCGTGAAATAAAATCAAAAATATCTTTAAACAAACCATTCTTTTCTCTTTCTTCAACAATCGCTTGATAACCCGCTTGTCCCACGTTTTTAATACCTAAAAGAGAAAAACGTAGATCTCCTTCTACCTGTTCAAAACGGTTTGTTGAATAATTAATAGAAGGTGGTAAAACACGAATACGATATTTCTTGGCTTCAGCGATATATTCCATTTTATGAACATCACTATTTTGTTCGTTAGAAAGAATTGCTCCATAGAAAGCTAATGGATAATTGACTTTAAGATAAGCCAATTGATAAGCAATCAAACCATAAGCAATCGCATGCGATTTATTAAAACCATAATCCGCAAATTTTTCAATTAAAGCAAAGATTTCATCCGCTTGTTTTTGACTATATCCTTTCTTTAAAGCCCCTTCGATAAAATCATTTTTAATAGAAGCCATTAAATCAAAATCTTTTTTAGAAATCGCTCTTCTTAAATTATCCGCTTTAGAAAGTGAAAATCCTGCAATTTTTTGAACAACTTGCATTAATTGTTCCTGATAAATCATAATTCCATAGGTTGGTTCTAAGATTTCTTTTAAATCCTCATGGGGATAAACAACTTCTTCCTTTTTAAAACGACGGGCAATATAATGAGGAATTTCTCCCATTGGTCCTGGTCGATAAAGAGCATTAGCATCGCCAATATCTTGCAAACATCGTGGTTTTAATTGTCTAAATAAATTCTTCATACCTGGTGATTCTAATTGGAAAACACCTAAAGTATCTCCCTTTTCAAGCATTTGAAAAGTTTTTAAATCATCTAAAGGAATCTCATTCAAATTTAAACGAACGCCTTCATATTTTTCAACATTATTTAATATATAAGAAAGAATCGTCAAATTTTTTAAACCTAAAAAGTCCATTTTTAAAAGCCCTACACTCTCAATATAATTCTTAGAATATTGAGTTAAAACATTTTGATGTGGACCTCTAGTAAGAGGAACGACTTCATTTAAACAATCTCCCGATAAAACTACACCGGCAGCATGCATGGAAATATTTCTTGGCAAACGTTCTACCAGAAAGATTGCCGGCATAATTCTTTGAAGTTCAGGTTCTTGATCGACCATATTTTTAAAAGCATAAGATGTTTCATAAACTTCTCTTACCGTTTTTTTATTTTTTCCTTGAGTGGGAATATATTTACACATCATTTCAAGTTTAGGTAAAGGTACCGAAACAACTTTTCCTAAATCCTTTAAAGCAACTTTAGGACCATAACTTGAAAAGGTAACAATTTGTCCAACATGTTCTTGTCCATATTTTTCTGTGACATAACGTACCACTTCATCACGTCGATCATCTTGAAAATCAATATCGATATCTGGCATTGTCACACGTTCTTCATTTAAGAAACGTTCAAAAAGCAAATCATATTCTAAAGGATCGATATTGGTAATTCCTAAAACATAGCTGACTAAACTTCCAGCCGCTGAGCCCCTTCCAGGTCCTACAAGAATTTGATGGGTTTTAGCATAGCGTACATAATCAAAGACAATAAGAAAATAATCATTGAATCCCATTTTAGAAATGACATTTAATTCTTTTTTGAGTCTTTCTATATATTCTTGAGGAACCTTTTTTCCTTTAAATCTTTTCTTCAAACCAACAATACATAATTGTTTTAAATAATCTTGACTTGAAACATTATCTGGTAAGGGATAGAGTGGTAAATGCATTTGTCCAGTTTCAATAGTGACATTACACCTTTTTAAAAGATCGTTGGTATTTTCAATAATTTCTCTTTCAAAAAGTAAAGACATTTCATAGCCACTTTTTAAATATTTTTGATTTGTTTGTAAAGCATCTCGATGATTTCTTTTTTCACCATGAACACTGGCTTGCATTAAATCAATAGCAAGAGCTTCTTGAGGATAAAGATAACGCACTTCATTGGAAGCACAAACTTTAATACCTTGAAGTTTAGCAAGAGTTTTAAGTCTTTCATTTAAATGTTTTTGCATTTGGATTCCATGATCTTGAAGACAGATATAATAATTATCTTTAAACATTTCTTTAAACATTGCCATATAGCGTAATGCCTCTGATTCAAGCTCTTTTAAAACACATCTTTCGATAATTCCTTCTTTACATCCTGAAAGAATAAAAAGATGTTCATGATATAAACGTAATTTTTCTAAATCGATGGCTTTTTGTTCACTCAAATTAATATCACTACAAATCTTCATTAAATCATGATAACCGATTTGATCTTTCGCTAACAATAAAAAAGGATAGATTTCTCCTTCAACACTAACATTGCCTTGCATTCCAAAAATAGGTTTAATGTCATATTTATGACATTCATTAGAAAATTCTACCGCCCCATACATATTATTGATATCCGTTAAAGTAAGTACTTCTAAATGAAGTTCATGGGCTCTTTTACATAAATCTTTAATAAGAATCGTACTATTTTGAAAGCTATAACAACTATAGATATTTAATTCACCAATCATATCCTCACCACCTTTTTTTATCATTATACGCTAAATTAAATAGGAAGAAAAGAACTACAAAAATGTTTTCATCGATAACAAAATCAAGATCATTCCAACATATAATGTGAAGATCAAATAAAGCATTTCAAAGAAAGGATAAGTTAAAATCATTAAGATAAAAAGCCGATAAATATAAAGAAGTAAAATATAATAATGATAATGAATTTGTATAACACAAAACTTTCTTTGCCATAAAATAATAATAATGGATAAAAGCATCGCTATAAAATGAAAAGGGATCCAAATTGATGAAAAAACAATTTGAAGAATCATACAACAACCCACAATAAATTGCATCTTTTTGATACGAATCAACATAATTATCACCATTCTATTTTATGTTGCAAATAAAAAAAGAGAATTATTATAAATTCTCTTGTAAACCTTTAGCAAGTTGTGCTGGACAGCTCGTTGGTTTTGCCCCACATTTAATATCTTTTAAACGAGCAATTACATCTTCAACTTTCATTCCTTGACATAAGGCTGCCACACCTTGCGTATTTCCTGAACATCCACCAGTAAATTGAACATTTTTAATAATACCATCTTCAACTTCAACATGAATGTTTCTTGAACATACACCTTTAGGAGTATAATCAAATTCCATCTTTATTCCTTCTTCCTATTTTTTTATTAATTTTACAATTGATGTCACATAAGATTGATACACATGACTATCAACTGCTTTAATCTCTACTACTTTATAATATTTTGAAAGTTCTTGCAAATCTTTTGCAAGCATAGATGTAGAAGAATTGACATAAATAACTGTTTTGACTTTACCTAAACGTAATGTATCTTTTAATTCATCACCAATTCCATTGATTCCACGAATGATGACTGTATCATAATCTTTCTTTTTCGCAAATGGAACCATTTTCTTTAAGGAATCTCCATAAACAAAACGAATATTATCTTTACCTAAAGCTTTTGCATTATATGTCGCATCTTCAATATTTTCTTTTTTATTATCAATGGCGACAACTTCTTGAGGTAAATTCATTTCTAAAATACCATTTCCACAATTTAAAGAAATCACTTTTTGACTCTCTTTAATCATTGTTTTAATAATCTTATTTTCCACTTCAAAAGCTTCTAAATGATCTGGTAAAGTTGATTTAACTGATAAAATATATTTTTGATGATCGACATAAAGTTCTTCTTTAGAATTACCAAAGATTTTCTTATATCCTTGTTTTTCAAAATCTTGATATTTAGCTGTATTAATTGACATAAATAAACCACTAACATATTTTAATTTTTTAATTCCAGCTACAACTTCATCTTTTAAACCATCTTTACCTGTAATAAAGATTAATTGAACTTTATCTTGGAAAACACGAATTTTAATAAATCTTAAACCTGTTCTAAATTTATCATTATATGTTTTACATTTTGTATTATTTAAGATTTCTTCTAAATCTAATAATGTTTGATTAATTAATGGATGATGTTTTAAACAATGTGTCATTACTGTTAAATACTTTGTTTCTCTTTGATAGATACCAAATGTTACTTTTCCTTTAAAATCAACAATTGGTAAATTGACTTGTGTGATAAATTCTTTCTTTTGATTCATTCCAACAATGTCATGGATCTTGATTTGTGAGCGATCAAGTTCAGTATATTTCTTTAAAGATTCTTTGATTAAATCTTTTTTATGTTTTAATTGAGCCGGATAAGCATAGTGAAGTAAATTACATCCCATACATTCTTTATTGGCACGGCATGGATTTTTTACACGCATTGGTGAAGGTTGTACGACACGAATTAAATCACCAAAATAATAATTTTTATTTTTATATTGTTGTGCATCTACTTCAACGGTTTCACCAAGTAAAGCGCCTCTGACAAATACGACTTTACGGTTTATATAACCAATTCCTTCACCATTGATTCCCATTTTTTTAATTTCAACTGTTGTTTTCATTACCTTTCTCCTTAAAAGAGGAAAAGCATCTATTGATGTTTTTCCTCTCCTTCTTCCTCTTTTTCTATTTCATGTATTTTTAATCTAAGAAGTTCAATTCGATTCTTATGCATCTTTTCAATTATAATTGTAACACCTGGAAATTCAATTTGATCTTTAATTTTAGGAACACCACTAAATTCTCCTAAAACAAGACCTCCGATAGATTCAAAATCTTCTGATTCAAAATGGGTATCAATTTCATCATTGACCTCATTTAAATTCAAACTACCATCAACTAAATATTCATGATCATTGATTTTAACAATCGAGTCATTGACTTCATCATATTCATCATCTATTTCACCAACGATTTCTTCAACAATATCTTCAAATGTCACGATTCCACTCATAACCCCATATTCATCTAACACGATTGCAAGAGTGGCATGATTTTTTCTCATGGATGCAAAGACATCGTTGACTTGATTAAATTCATAGACAACAAATGTACTTCTCATATATTTTTTAACATCAAAATGTTCTTTATCAATGTCAACAAATAATAAATCCTTCATATTTAAAACACCAATGATTTCATCAAAAGATTCATCATGAATCGGATATCTTGAATATTGTGCTTCATGATACACTTTCATCAATTCATCATATGTACAATCATCAGGTAAACTTTCTACATGAATACGTGGTGTCATAATTTCTTTGATTTCAGTTTCACCAAATTCAAAAACATTATGAATCATTTCTTTTTCTTCTTTTTCAAGAACACCTTCTTCATGTCCTACCGTTACAATTGTTTTCAATTCTTCTTCTGTTAAACTTGGTCCTTGTTCCTTATTACCACCTAATAAACGAATAATAAATCCTGTAATAATATTTAAAACAAAAACGATTGGTTTTGTGATAATACAAATAAATCTTATAAACGGAGCTAACGCAAATACTAAACGATCTGCATTTTGGGTAGCCAATGACTTTGGTGTGATTTCACCAAAAATCAAAATACATAATGTCACAATACCTGTCGCAATCGCTACTGTTTGTGCCCCATCACCAAAGATAGCCATAATTGTCGCTGTTGTAAGTGAGGAAGCCCCAATATTAACAAGGTTATTTCCTACTAAAATAGCACTTAATAAACGATCTTGATCTTCTAGTAAAGACTCTACTAACTTCGCCTTCTTATTGCCTTCTTCTGCAAGGGTACGCATTTTTATTTTACTTACAGCTAAAAAAGCTGTTTCACTACAAGAAAACAACGACGATAGAATTAATAATATAATTAATGATATAATATTCATTATCTGGGCAGACTCCACTTTACCATTTCTCCTTTGAATCTATTATTGAAATTTATAATAGTATAATTACAAATAAATGTCAAATACTCCCTTATTTCTTAACTTTTTCTTAACTTTTAAAATAAATCAGCATAACCTACAATCTTTATTATATAATAAAAAATTGATTATAAGCATAGATATTTATGAATTTTTTATCATAAAAACATCAACAATAAAAAAACGAAGAAGATTTTTTATCTTTTCCGTTTTTATAATAAAACTTTAAATTTTTTACGGTAGAAAATATAGGCGACCATACTTGCAATCAATTCAGCAATTACAAATGAAAGCCATATTCCTTCAATACCTATAATTTGTAATAAAAGATAAGCAAGCGGTACTGTAATAACTAATTGTCTAAGTAATGAAACTGTAAGCGAATATTTCCCCATTCCAAGTGATTCAAATACACCTGACATTAAAACACCAAAAGAAGAAACAACAAAGCTGATTGACAAAATACGTAAACCAGTTTGTCCTATTTCTAACATTCCCTTACTTGCATTAAATAATGATAACAAAACATCAGGAATCATAAAGAATAATAAAGTTCCAAGTCCTAAAATAGTCGCAATAACAAGTCCTGATACTTTTAAGATTTGATGCATCCTTTCTTTTAAATGAGCTCCATAGTTATAAGACATTAAAGGTCTCATACCTTGAACAACACCAGCTGTTGGCATATAAATAAAAGTTTGTAATTTATAATAGACACCAAAGAAAGCAACAGCACTTTGAGAAATTGTCGCTAACATTCCATTAAGTAATGAAACAAGAACAGACGGTAAGCACATCATAACCGTTGAAGGTACTGCAACACTATAAAGTTGTGACATAACATGAAAGTCAATTTTTAATCCTTTAAAAGAAATATGAAGATGTGTATTGTATTTTTTAAATAAAACAAACGCTAAAGTAGCAGCTGAAAATTGTCCAATCACAGTCGCAATAGCTGCCCCAGAAACACCTAAAGCAGGTAAACCAAAGTAACCAAAGATTAAAACTGGATCTAAGATAATATTGATGACTGCCCCAAAGATTTGCATAAGCATTGGCATCATCATATTACCTGTTGCTTGAAACATCTTTTCAATTGCAAGATGTACAAATTGTCCGATAACCAAAGAAACAACAATAATTCCATATTGCATCCCATATTCAATAACCTTTGTATTTGTCGTAAACATATTTAAAAATGGACGAATTAAAAATAATCCAATAATTAAAAATAATAACGAATGCGCTAAAGACATCACAATTCCTTGTGTTGCATAGTAAGATGCTTTTTTATCATCTTTTGCGCCTAGATGACGTGCAATAAAAGCATTCATCGCAATTCCAATTCCACAAGAAACAGCTAATGATAAGTTTTGTAGAGGATAAATAAGAGACACAGCTGTTAAAGCTTCTTCTCCAAGTTGTGATACGAAAATACTATCTATAATATTATAGAGAGATTGTATAAGCATTGAAATCATTGGCGGAATAGCCATTGACATTAATAAAGGAAATACTTTTTTGTATTCCATTGGGTTTTTATTTTCCATTGAGGTCTCCTTCCTTTCCATAAAAAAAGCTATAGATGTCTATTTATGATCAGAAATAGAGAAATCTATAGCTTACCTAAGCAGTATTTAATTTGCGTGATTTATATTAATTGACTTTTTTTATTTTGTCAATCATTAATTAATAATTCTTTATCTAAAGCTTCTAATGCCATAATCGCATCCCAACAGAAGCTTTCTTTTCCAACATATTCATCAAAATGATTACGTTTGAATTGAGTCATTACTTCTTCTTGAACCCCTGAAAATTTAATCTTACAATTATTACTTTGTAAACGATCAACGATATCAAAGAATTCATGAATACCTGAATCATCAATGGAAGGAACACCTCTCATAGAGAAAATGATTGCTTCTAATGAATCATCAAGTTCATCTAAAACTTGTGTCATTTGTTCTTGTGTTCCAAAGAAAATTGGTCCACTTAAATACATAATACGTGTTTTTTGATGATGATGCTTTAAATCTTTACCAACGCGATCTTTATCAATATCACGAATATCAATATGTAAATGCGAGTTATTTAAAACAAATAAAATGATAGAAACCATAACACCAATAACAATAGCCACTGTTAAATCAAAAACAACAGTTGCACACATTGTAATTAAATATTGAGAAATATTTGTTTTAACTCTGTTATGAAATAATGTTTTAATTTCATGCCAATCATTCATACGCCATGCCGTAACCATTAAAACTCCTGCAAGAGCAGATAAAGGAATACGTGACATTAATGAACCAAGTAAAAACATCGAAATTAAAATAACAACGGAATGGAAAACACTGACGAGTCTTGTTTTTCCTCCTGCTTTAATCGCAACAGATGTTCTCGCAATCGCTGCAGTTGCAGGAACTCCACCAAATAAAGGAATCAACATATTTCCAATTCCTTGTGCCATTAATTCTTGATCGGCATTTAACTTTTCATTTTTCATTTTTCCAGCACTTGCCCCACATAAAAGTGACTCAATCATTCCTAATGCAGCAATACTTAAAGCAGGTAACATCAGTTGTGATAAAGTACTTAAATGAATTGCTGATAAAGATAATCTTGCTTCTGGAAAAAGTGTACTTGGAATTGTTCCTACTTCATGAACAGGTAAATTTAAAAATAATTGACAAATTAAAGCAATAATAATTCCCGCTAATGATGAAGGACAATATTCTCCCCATTTTTTAGGCCATAAAATCATAATAACAACAACTAAAGCCCCAAAGAAAACTGTTGGAAGTGAAATAGGAAAACCTAATTTTGTATAAGAAAATAATTTTTCTAAAGCACTTGACCCTACAGAAGTCGTTCCAAAGAAATTATCGATTTGTCCTAAAGCAATAATAATCGCAATCCCACTCGTAAATCCTGTGATAACACTTGTAGGAATAAAAGAAACAATCTTACCAAATTTAAATAGTGATGCAATAATCAACATACATCCAGATAAAAAACTGGCAATAAAGACACCTTGTAGACCATAAGTTGTTGAAAGTCCAATTAAAATAGCAGACATCGCTCCTGTTGGTCCCGAAATTTGATAACTGGCACCCGAAAGTACCCCAATAACAAGACCAGCAATAATGGCAGTAATTAATCCTGCACCGGCATCTGCCCCACTACTTACACCAAAAGCTAGAGCAAGTGGTAACGCGACAGCAGCAACGGTCAACCCTGCAAGTAAATCTTGCATTAAGGTTTGTACGTTATAGCCATGAAACTCTTGTTTCAAAGCACTCATATAATCTTTAAACATAAAATCCCCCTCTAATATAACCCCGTGTCATTATACACATTTCATGTTCTAAAAAAAAGGTCTATTACAAAATAAAAAAAGATCATAGTTTTTCTATGATCTTAGCGATGATAAATTTCTTCATCAAGCATGTTTTCTTTTTTCGCCACAATAACTGATGTTGATGCATCCCCGACAACATTTAATGATGTAACAAGCATTTCAATTGGTCTATTGATAGCTAAAATCAATGAATATGCAAGAAGAGCTGCATCATTGGTATATCCCATTCCTGTTAGAATGGTAAAGAGAATAACAGCACCTGCTCCTGGAGCAGCTGGTGTTCCAATAGAAGCAATTAAAGCTAAGACTGCAATAATCGCCATCGACATAAAGGTTACTTTATATCCTGAAGAAACTGCCACAAACATCGCTGCAATAACTTGCATGATAGCTGTTCCATCCATATTGATTGTCATTCCTAATGGTAAGACAAATGAAGCAATTTGATCAGAAACACCTAATTCTTCTGTTGTTGTCTTTTTATTTAAAGGAAGTGTTGCTGCTGAAGATGAAGTTGAAAAACCGAACAACGCCACTTTTGCAGCTTTTTTCATAAATGGTTTTGGATTTACTCTTGCCATCGTTACTAAATAAATAGGATAGGCACAGAATAAATAAACAAATAACGCAATAATAACCGTTACAACATAAGCAAGAGCTGGTTTTAATGAATCAATTCCATAGATTGCAAATGTTCTTGTAAGTAAACAAAAGATTGCATAAGGTGCAAATTTGTTGATAACGAATGTTAAGAATAAAGAAATGATTTTTGAGACTTCTTCAAATAATTTCTTTAATGTTTTTGTTTGGTCTTCTAAAGCATTCATTGAAAGACCTGTAACAACGGCAAGGAATACAATGGCAAGAACATTTCCATTATTAGTAAAAGCACTAATGAAATTGTTTGGTACAATTGAAACAATAATATTTAAAGGATTTGATCCAGTTGTTCCTTCTTGCACACTAATATTTCCTGCATCAACAGAATTAAAGAGTCCTAAATGATAAACAATAAAACCTATAACACCTGCAAAAATCAAAGCACATACAGTTGTTTTTAAAAAAGTAAAAATTGTTTTAGAAGAAATTCTTCCTAATTTCTTTGTATCTGTAATTGTACAAATAGCAAGTGTAATTGAAACAAAAACCATTGGAACAATGATCAATTGTAAAGAATTAACAAAAACTTGTCCGATAATATAGAAAATACCGATGGCACTTGTTGCCCCTTCAGCGCTAATATCTTGGAAAAAGATATTATTGATTGTTTTCCATAAATCTGCTTGACCACTTGAATTCAAATGTTCTCTTAGTAAAATACATCCAAATCCAGCAACTAAACCACAAATTAAAGCAATCAACATTTTCTTTGCTAACTGCTTTCCACTACTTTCTTTCATAGCTCTCCTCCTAAATTTACCCAAATTGCCATCATTATACATGTTTTTTTCAAAATACAATACATAAACAAAAAAAGACTATTAAAAATAATAATCTTTTAAATCATATAAGCTTCTAATTTATCAGGAATAGCTTCAATTAAGTATTGAACAATTTCTTCTTTTTTAATCGGCATATCATTTAAGACCCAATCAACTGTCATATCAACCGATCCACGACAATACATATTTAACAAAAAGTCAATATCTTTTGGCAAATCTTTTCCTGTCTTTTTATAAATAAATTTTTTATAAAAATCATAGATACAACAAAAATCATAATGAACTAAATTATTATAATCATTCGACTTAAAAGCTTCTTTAAAGAAAGCATGCTCTTGTTCAATAAAAGCAAACTTTAAATTCAATGCTTCTTGTAAACTTCCACCTTGTCGCATTTCTTCAAATGATTTTAAAACCAATTTTTCAAAATACCAATTTACAAGATCATATTTATCTTGAAAATGACGATAAAATGTTTGTCTTGTTTTACCTGCTTGAGAAACGATATCTGTTACAGTAATTTTATCTAAAGGTTGTGTTTTTATTAAAGATTTGATTGCTCTAGCAAAAAGTAAAAGCGTTTCTTCGTTTTTCATAGAGACCTCTATAATAAATAATCATACTTTTCAATCTTATCTGTTTGACCTAAAACTAAAAAAGTATCATCTATTTCTATTGGTTCACTCGGATCAACAGGAACTTCAAGCTTATGAGTCTTAGGATCACGTTTTCCTAAAACGTTAATACTATAAAGTTTTCTTAAATCAAGTTGCGATAAAGATTTGCCAACCCAAGCTTGAGGAACTTTCATTTCGACAATACAATTTTCTTCATCTAATTCAATTAAATCTTTAATATTTTTTCTAAGCAAGGTACGGGCAATTTTTTCACCCATTTCTTTTTCTGGACGTACAACATAATCTGCCCCAATTCTTTCTAAAACAACCTTAAAGCGTTTATTTTTAGCTTTAACAATCACATAAGGAACACCTAGTTCTTTTAGATTCATAGTTGCTAGAATACTATCTTCTAAACGATCACCTATTGCAACAATCCCTACATCAATATCATCTAACCCTAAATCTGTTAGAAACTGAATATCTGTAACATCGCCAATCACCGCTTTTGTCGCAAATTCAGAGACACGTTGTACATTTTCTGGATCTTTATCAATAGCAATCACTTCTCTACCAAATTGTGATAATGTTTTAACAAGGGTTGAGCCAAAAATCCCAAGTCCTAAAACTACAAATTGTTTTTCCATTTTTCTATCCTATTAAGATATGTTCTTTTACAAAGTTCACATCTTTTCCTTTCTTTGAATTATATTTTTTAACAAAAAGTAAAACCATCGTAATCGGTCCAATACGTCCAATATACATCATAATAATTATTATAATCTTTCCTACCGCTGTTAAACTTGGTGTCAACCCTGCCGTTAAACCAACCGTCGCAAAGGCTGAAAAGACTTCAAAAACCAAATCAATAAATTCCGCATTTTCACTCACTGATAAAACAAAAAGACCAACCACAGTTATAGTAAAACTAACAATAAGAATTGTTAATGCTCTTTTTACGATTTGATCATCAATTGTTCTTTTAAAGACATGAATGTTATCATCCCCTCGCATTAAAGCACGAACATACAACAAAGTAATCACAATTGTTACGGTTTTGACCCCACCTGCTGTTCCAGCTGGTGAACCCCCAATAAACATAACAACAGACATAAAAAACTTTGTTGATTGATGAAGAGCTGCCATATCAACTGTCGCAAAGCCAGCTGTTCTTAAAGTCACTGATTGAAAGAAACTTGCCAATATCTTTTGTGGTAAAGGTAATGGTTGTAAAGTTTGAGGATTATTGAATTCCAAACAGAAGATTACAGCCATTCCACCAAAAATCAAAACAAAAGAGGAAATCAAAACAATCTTTGTATGTAACGATAAGGACTCTAAATATCTTTTTAATTTAAAATACTTAAAATGTTCACGATAATGGATCAATGATAAACGTAAATCAATCCAAACAACAAACCCTAATCCACCAGCAATAATTAAACCACAAATGACTAAATTGACCCAAAAGTCTCCTACATAATTCATGAGTGAATTAGCTCCTAAAATATCAAATCCCGCATTACAAAAAGCAGAAATCGAATGGAAAACACTATAATAGATTCCTTTTGATATTCCATATTTTGGGATAAAAGAAAACATTAAACAAATCGCTCCTATTCCTTCAAAAGCGGCCGTATATTTGAATACACGTTTAATATAAATTCCCATATCTTTTAAAGAAGTACGATTTAAAGCTTCTTGCATGACAATCTTATTGGCATAACTGAGTTTTCTTTTAAAAACAACATAAAGCATAGAAAGTAAGGTTAAAAAACCTAGACCTCCTATTTGAATAAGTAAAATTATTATTATTTGTCCAATTTGAGTATATTCTTGACAGGTAACGTGAGTAACAAGCCCTGTTACGCATGTTGCCGAAGTAGCCACAAAAAGGTGGTCAAGATAACTACTTGTAGAAGAAGCTACATGTGACATTGGTAAATTAAGTAAAAATGAACCAACTAAAATAACTGCAAAGAAACTAAAACCTATTCTTCTTACAGCTGAAATATCTAATTTTTTATAAGGTTTATGAACCGTTCTTGTTTTCATAACCATTTCCTTTCTTTGAATATGCCCTATTATACATCAAAATTGCAATTAAAAAAAGACATGTTACCATGTCTTATATAAACAAATGATAATAAGCCAAGTTCTGTACTAGATAACCATTTATCTACGCCGAAGCGTCCTTTATCTCGTTCAATTTCGATTTAAAGATTCCCCTACCAAATTTGGGTTTCTGCCTTGCGGAGCTTTCCTCTTTTCACCCATAGTTTCCTATGGAATTGTCTCTGTGGAGCCATTTATGAAGTTCTACCATAGTTGCCCTTAGGTTTTCCTTCTGTCGTTAGTTTACACTACCCTCACTTATTGATTCGTGAGGCACAAACACTACAATCATCGCAGATTGTGGCAGCCTGGACTTTCCTCTACTTCAAAGAAGCAGCGATTATCTGTCATTTGTTATTTATTTTGTGAAAATACTGCTTTTTCTAATAATGACAATCTTTTTAAGATATCAACATTTGATGACACATTATCTTCTAAAGCTCTTAAGTTATCATCTTGTAAAGCTTTTTCTCTTTCTAATCGTGCAAGCATTGCTTTTTGATCAGCTAAACGTCTTTCTAACTGTTCAATACGATCATAAGAATTATTTAATAATCCTGCAAAAGCTTCGTAGTCTTTGACAACTTGATCTAAGAAGTGATCAACTTCATCTGCATTATATCCTTTAAAATCTACTTTGAATTCTTTACTAACAATTTTCTTTGGACTTAATACGACTTTATATTCCATGCTTTTCAACTCCTTTAACCCCATTGTACCAATTTATTTCCTTTTTTCAAGACAAAAAATAATTTCTTATCAAAGAGTTGTTATCACAGATTAAATATGTGTTATAATACTGCTATAAAAATTTAAAAAGAGGTCTCTATGGTTAATTATCCAAATAAGAAAAAAGTACAATCCTATATACGTAAAATAGATGGTAAACATGATACCGCCCATCGTGGTATGAACTTAGAAGAAGATATCAATCTTACTAATCAATATTATTTAGCCAACGATATTGCGGTCATCCATAAAAAACCAACACCTATTCAAATCGTAAAAGTCTCTTATCCAGAAAGAAGTGCCACCAAGATTGTAGAAGCCTACTTTCAGGCTCCTTCAACAACAGACTATAATGGGATTTATAAAGGAAGATATATTGATTTTGAAGCAAAAGAAACCAAAACATTCTCTTTTCCTTTTACAAACATTTCTTTACATCAAATTAATCATTTGGACAAAATTATAAAACATGGAGGAATTGCATTTTTAATTATTGCTTTTACACGAGTAAATGAAGTTTATTTACTTGATGCCTCTTTTATGGTTGAAGCTTATCGAAAAAATGATCGAAAATCACTTAAGTATGAAACCATTAAAGAAAATGGACATTTAATTAAACAAGGCTATCTTCCACGACTTCATTATTTAGAAATCGTTGATCAATATTATTGTGAGGTATTTAAATGAAAACAAAAAAATTAAAAAAAATAAAACCAATTCGTATTGTTGGAATCGTTGCTTTAGTTGGAGCAATCGCATTAGCTGGATTTTTAGGCTTTAATATTTATAATGATACAGCTGTCTTCGATGCAGATAAACTTTTATCATCCGGTGCCAGTGTTATGTATGATAGCGATGGTGAAGTCATGTATACTTATGGTAGCGACGAAAATGGGACTCGTGAAAACATCACTTACGATGATCTTCCTCAAGTCTTAGTCGATGCGGTCGTTGCTGCGGAAGATTCACGTTTCTTTGAACATAACGGTTTTGACTTACCACGTATTGCGAAAGCTGCCATTTCCAATTTAGCAACTGGTGGTAGACAAGGTGGATCAACTATTACGCAACAATTAATCAAAAAAACTTATTTCCCTAATGCAGAAAGAACTTATACAAGAAAACTTTCTGAAGTCTTTCTTGCCATTCAAGCAGATAAGGAATTAAGCAAAGAAGAAATTTTAACACTTTATTTAAACAAAATTTACTTTGGTAGAAGTACGCGTTCAATCGGAATTGCTTCTGCATGTAAGTATTACTTTAATAAAGATGTCAGTGAATTGACTCTTCCTGAAGCAGCTATGCTTGCCGGAAGTTTGAATTCACCTTATAACTATGATCCTTATTACTGTTTAGATAAAGCGACAAAACGTCGTAATACGATTTTAAATTTAATGGTGACTCATGGTTATATCACACAAGAAGAATGTGATGAAGCAAAACAAGTCAAAGT
Source organism: Bacillota bacterium (assembly GCA_030540195.1). Classification (GTDB taxonomy): domain Bacteria; phylum Bacillota_I; class Bacilli_A; order Erysipelotrichales; family Coprobacillaceae; genus Faecalibacillus. The sequence continues at coordinate 25,628 of JAUNWT010000030.1, forward strand.
TGAAAATACACTTAGTCCATCTTCTTCATCCAATAACAATTCAACACTTGCTGCTTATGTCGATCTTGTTACCGAAGAAGTCAAAAAACGTACTGGTCTTGATCCTAAAGAAGTACAAATGAATATTTATACTTATTGTGATAGAGATACTCAAGAACTTGCAACCGCTATTGCTAACGGGGATAAATATGATTATAGTGATGAAGATATGCGAATGGGTGGTGCTATTCAATCAAGCCAAGATGGACGTATTGTCGCTATTATCGGTGGACGTAACTATTCTTATGGAGATTTAAACTTTGCAACTACAAAACAACAACCAGGGTCTTCTGTAAAACCTTTCTTAGATTATGGACTTGCCTTCGAAAATCTAGATTGGTGTACAGGACAAACAATTGTTGATGAACCTTATTCAAAAGGCAATTTCAAACCTAAAAACTGGGATGGACAATTCCACGGAACAGTTTCCGTTACTTCTGCTCTAGAAAATTCATGGAATATTCCTGCCATCAAAACTTATGAAGAAGTTGTTAAAGAAATCGGCAAATCAGGTGTTGTTTCTGCTATGGAATCCATTGGAATTGATATGTCTGATCAAAAGGATCCAAGCAATCTTTCTTATGCAATTGGTGGTTGGACAACAGGTATTTCCCCTTTAGAAATGACAAACGCTTATGCTACAATTTCTAATAATGGCCTTTATACAGAAAGCCATACCATTAATTATGTAGAAATCGTTCAAACTGGAAAAGTTTATAATGTTGATGAAGATATTCAAGATGATGCTAAGCAAAGTGATTATTCAAAAGCAAGTGCTTTTATGATTCGTGAAGTGATGCTTGATTATACTAAAAATGGTAGTGGTAACTATGCTTATTTATCTGGCATCGATAATGTTGGTGCTAAAACAGGAACTTCAAACTGGGCATCTAGCAAAGGAAATGGTATGAGTGGAAAGAGCCGTGATTTATGGATGTCAGCTTATACTCCTGATTATGTATGTTCAGTTTGGATGGGATTTGATAAAACAGGTATAGATAAAGGAAAAACAACAAGTCGTTACAAAGCCTATCCTGGTAAAGTTGTTCAAATGTTGTTGAAACATTTACAAAAAAATAAATCCGATAAAATTTATCCATCTCAACCATCTACTGTCATCAAAGATGGAAATGAATATTATAAAAAAGGAACATCACATAGCCATCATGCAAGTGAAACAACAGAGGAAACAACAGAAGAGGCTCCAACAGAAAATACAGATGATACAACAAATCAAGAAAATAGTGACCAAAATACAACAGATCAAAATAGTGGTGATCAACAAGGATCAACAAGCCAAGAAAATGATAGTCAAGGAAATACCAATTCAGGTTCAAGCAACCAAGGAAATACTGATTCAAGTTCAAGTAATCAAGGAAATCAGGACAGCTCTAATCAGCCAAGTGATGGCTCACAAAATACAAATCAATAACTCTAAGGAAATAGGCTTCTATTTCCTTTTTTTGATAAATTTGCTTTTATGAATTAAAATCCCGTCTTTTACAGTTAGATAACTAAATAAGGGGCTGAACCTATTGATATAT
>JAUNWT010000127.1 GCA_030540195.1 Bacillota bacterium
CTTACGCTGTTCCCAATCATCGGTAAATCCTTTAAATCTTATGTCGGGTTTTGTCTTGTTTTCTTTCATTTCTATCCTCCCTCTCTTTTTAATCTATTTTCTTTATCTCATCTGCAAGAATATAGATTGCTTTTCTAAATTCTTTACGATATTTAAGCCATGATAAAACTTTTATTTCATATGTTGCAATTTCTTTATAATCATCTTTAGCTTTTATCATGATATCTGTTATTTCATTTTGATTATCTAAATCTTCTTTACCATAATGATGTTTATTAATTAATAATTCTAATTCTTTTGGTTTGATTGTATTATCTAATCCCCATTTACGTACAAAATCAGTAACTAATTTTAAATTTGAATCTTTTTGTGATGAATCCATTGCTTTATTCATTAATTCAACATTTCTAGGAGCTGGATATTGATTGAATACAAACTCTTTATTATAGATTCTATTAACAAAGTTTTGTATTTTATATTTTTCTTTTTCATTATCAGATTTAGATAATTCATTATGTATTTCTTCTTTTGTTTTACTTGCTTTTTCCATTTCATTTTCATGAACTTCATCTGCCATTTGAGCAATTAATTCTGTTAAATAATCATAATTAATTGTTACATCATGAATATGTACCATCTCTAGATTTACTTGTGAGATATCAATATTTTCTCTTTTTGCTCGATTAGCTTTAACTTCATCAGAAATAACTGTTGTTAAGATTACTTCTTGATCTTCAGTAATACCTATTCTTTCATAGAATCCTTCTGAATCAACATAAGCAGAAACTGCATTCCCTTCATCATCTTCTGTATATTGTTTCAATTGACTTAAAAGATGATTATATTTTCTTAGATTTTCAAAAACTTCATCTTGTTTCTTTTCACTTTGTGGTACTCTAACAAAATCATCTGTTAATTCAGATAAAAGATTAACAACTTCTTTTAATTCATGAAGAACTTCAGAAAATGGTCTAGAAATAATACCCGCATCTTTGTTATCCCCTTCTATTTTATCTAAATCTAGTTTTTGCTGTTCATTAGCTGAATCTCTATTTGAATAAAGGTAAAATGCCTTATTCATCTCATATTCATTTTGTACTGGCCAACGATAATTGATAACATTTCCCCATGGTTTGTTAACTAAATCATGCATTCTATTCGTACGAGAATAAGCTTGTATTAAATTACCACCCTTTAATGTCCTATCCACATATAGAGTATTTAATTCAGGAGCATCAAATCCTGTAAGTAATTGATCTACAACAATAACTAAATCTAAATATTGTCCATCGTCTGCTGTTTTATTTAATCTTCTTGCTAAATCATCTGTATATTGTTTTACAGTAGTCATATCAAATGTTGTACCAAACATTTTATCATATTCTATAATTGCCCTATGCAAATTACTATTTGTTTCTAATTGATTATTTCCATTTGATGTATCTGCTGAAAAACTAATTGCAACTTTTAATCTTTCATCTTCGGACTTAGTTTTATTTATTTCTTGGAATTTATCAAAATATTCCATCGCCCTAGGTGTAGAAGCCTTATTTCCACCTACATGTACTGTTAATAGGGCATTATATTTTCTATTATTGGAACGATTCTTCCAATTATCAAATATATCTTTAACAACCAATTCTACATGTTCACTACTTGTATCATAAATACTTCCTTTTATATTATCATCAATATCATCATCTGTTGGATTTTCAGGCGCTTTGATTGTTTCTTTAAATTCAACATTGAATCCTAATACATTCTTATCTGCAATAGCTTCTTTTATTGTATAAGCATGTAATAAATCTCCAAATATTTCTCTTGTTTCAGGAAATTTAGGAGTACCTGTATATCCAATCCAAGCCGCATTAGGAATAGCTTTTCTAATTGTTTCAAGCATTCCTTGATCTTCACTACCATCTCCCGTAGATCTATGTGCTTCATCAACAATAAAGAGAATATTTTCATTTAATGGTTTAAAACTTTGTCTCGAAACATAACGTGACATCTTTTGAATGCTCGTTACTATAATATTTTTATCGCTTTTTATAGTTAGTTTTCTTTGTAAATCAGAAATGTTGGCTGTATCACTTACAACACCTGTCTTACCCTCAAATCCAGCGACAGGGTCATAAGCTCTATACGCATCAGCAGTCTGATTTGTTAAAGCAATTCTATCAACCAAAAAAATTACTTTGTCTACATTTGGTAATCTACTTGCAAGCCATGCTGTTTTAAAACTTGTAATTGTCTTTCCACTACCAGTTGTATGCCAAATATATCCTAGTTTTCCATCGTCATAGCTAAAGTCGTGTTTTCTGACTTTGTCTAGTACTCGTTTTGTTGCATATACCTGATAAGGTCTCATAACCTTTATGCTTTCTTTATTTTTAGTTCCATCTAATACCATATATCTTGTAGCTAAATCATGTGCCATAGGAATAGATAAAACTTTATCAGCAAAAGTCTTCCATGATCTTACAGGTTTTGCATCTTCTTCATTTTGCCAATTAAACGCAAAGGCTTTATTGAAATTTTTTAATGTCGTATTTGCCATATATCTTATATCAAATGGTGTCATCCCAATTAATATCTGTAAAGTAGAAAAAATCCCAGAGTATTGTTTTTCAGCTATATATTGTTTCATTTGATTTAATGATTCATTTGTTGAATGCATAGCTTTTTTTAGTTCTATTTGAATAATAGGTAAACCATTAATTAGCAATGTTACATCGAATCTTCTATTTGGTTTCCCATCAACAATTTTAGGTCTTTCAATTTGATTAACAATTTGATATACAGTATTTCCACCACCTACTTGTGCTTGATCAAATACTGTTAAAAAAACATGTTGCCCACTATCTAAATCTAGCTCAATTTCCGAAACTCCATTTACTCCATATAAAAATTGTCCTGCATGATAAGGTGTATCAATACTTGAGATAATCTTTTTTACTTGATTAAATTCTGTAACTGTTAATGGTTCTTTTAAACGTGCTCTATTATTTTGTTCTAAAATTGATTTAAAATTATCCCACAATTGTTCTGTTGTTTTAACATTCTCTAAATATTCCCATTGTTTAACACCGCCTATGCGTGTTAAATAATCAATAACTTCTCTTTCGAAATCTAATTCCGATTTACTTTTATAATCACTCATTTTCTTCTCCCCTTTACTGATTCTTCTAGAATTGAATTAACACATTTCCCCATTAAGCACTTATATTTATCTAAATAATTATTTAAACACACAGTTTTCTTATAAGCCTCTCCTATTTTCATTTGTTCTAGCATTGAAATAACAGGTATCTCTATATCGTTTAAGGATTTAACAGGTATCTTTAAAACAGCACCTGTTCCTTGTAGCATTCTTTCTTTTTGTCTTTTAACCCCAGAATAAGAATTAAATAAATATAAAAAATATTTTTTATCAAGAAAATCATTATCGAAATCAACTTTTATAAAATTCAAAGTAAGTATTTTTCCATCATTACCTTTACTAACAATTGCAGCTTGCCGCATAACAACACTAATAACTACATCCCCTTCTTTTACTCTTAAAAAGTCTTCAGTACCAACAGAAGCTTTTTCTGCTTCTTCAAAATTATAATCACTCACAAAATCATTTTGATCATAAAATTCCAAATTTGATATCTGAACACGCGATGGATTAATACCTGGAGTAAAAGAAACACAATCTCTTAAAAAATATTTACTCATGATTATTCTCCAATCTCTAAAATTTTCCAAAAACTACTCTTTATCTATCTTTAGTATATCACTTTCACAAGTATATACAACGATTTTTTGTAATTTAACTAAATTTCATAATTATTATGATTGGGAACAGCGTAAGTT
>JAUNWT010000128.1 GCA_030540195.1 Bacillota bacterium
TTATAAAAGAAAGCTTTGCTTTCACACATTAGAAAAGAGGAATTTTATGGAAAAGAGTCATCTTATTGATTTAAAACAATTTGAAATATTTTATTCTATTGAATACAGTTCTATTCAAGAACTGATAAAATATGGTCAAATAAAACAAATAAGTAAAAATACTTTATTAATAGAAGAAGGTCAAGAAAACGAAAATATTTATTTTCTATTAAAAGGTATGGCTTATCATTTTTGTTTATGTGATTTATCTACAAAAAGAATTTTGAATGTTGATGAAAAAGGTCGCTTTTTAAATGAAGATGCATTGTATCAAGAAAAAGCTTCTTCAAGTATAGAAGTCTGCAAAAATTCTGTTTTACTTGTTATTCCAATTTCTACTATGGAAAAAATCATTCTCGAACAACCTCTTTTTTCAAAACAAATCCATCTTTCTTTAATGAATAAATATAAAGAAAATCAAACACTTCTAAGATATAATTCTTATCAAAACAGTCAAGAACGTTTAAAGTTCTATCTTTTCTATTTAGCTAAGAAATTCGGTAAAAAACAAAATGATCAAATTGAAATCATGGGTGACTTTTCGGTAGTTTTTCTTTCCCAATTAATTGGTGCTAAAAGAGAAACAACTTCACGTATTTTAAACCAACTTATAGATCAACATTTTCTTTTTTATCAAGATAAACATTTAGTTATTTTACAACCTCAACAAAACAAACAAAAAAATATCTATAATTAAAACATCACCTCATGCGAAGCGATGTTTTTGATTAGATTTCTAAATTTAAAACGTCTTTAATATGTTCGATTGGCATTTCTTTCCCTGTCCACAATTTAAAAGCCTCTGCTCCTTGATAAAGCATCATACCTTCACCATTGATTGCTTTTTTAACACCGAATTCTCGCGCAACTCTTAAAAGTTCTGTTTCTTTAGGTGCATATACTGTATCTGCAACATAAAGATCTTTTCTTAAATAAGAAGCATCTGGTAAAACCATTTGTCCTTCTATAGGTTTCATTCCTACCCCTGTAGCATTGACAAATAAATACGATTCCTCAATTTCTTTTCTTAACGCTTCATGATCTGCAAGATCAAATACTTGGGCTTTTGCTTTTGTATTTTCATTGATATTTTTACAATTTGTAAGAGCTTGTTGATAAAATTCATCTTTACGGTTAAAGATTGAAATTTCTTCAACACCATCTAAAGCTGCTTGAATTTCAATTGCTGTTGCTGCCCCACCAGCACCTACAATGGTTATTTTTTTACCAATGGGATCAATCCCACTTTCTTTTAATCCTCTCATAAAACCAACACCATCAGTTGTTGTTCCTGTTAAAACACCATCATCATTAATAACCGTATTGACTGCTTGACACATTTTAGCAACAGGTGTGAGATGATCTAAATATTTCACAATCGTTGTTTTATTAGGCATAGAGACATTCCATCCTCTAACCTTCATTGCTTTTAAACCTTCTACTGTTTTTTCTAAGTTATGATGATCAACTTCAAAACACATATAACAATAATCAAGTCCTAATTTTGCGAATGCTTCATTATGCATTGTTGGACTTTTAGAATGTCTAATTGGATAGGCAATCAACCCTATAAGTTCTGTATGTCCTGTCACTCTTTCTGTAATTTCTGCCATTTTTTAATCCCCCTATAATAATTCTTTTTGTTTTAATAAATGAATAATATTTCTTGCTTCTTGTATTCCTTCAATAATACGTCTTGCTCTTTTACAATCCCCTATTTCAAAAAGATCAACATTTTCTTCTTGATAATACTCTTTAAGTTCTTCATAAAGTGGATTATAGGCTTTCATACCTAAACAGATAAAACCATAATCAAATGGAATCTTATTTTCTTTTCCATCTTTTTCAACTATAAAGTAATCTTCATGAACTTCTTTAAGTTTTGTTGATGTCATTTGTGTTACATGATGTTTTTCCATCATTTCTTTTGTTTGTGATTTGGTTACAGGATCTAAATCTCGTCCAATTTGATCCATCATTTCAATAATTGTTGGAGACGCCCCTCTATTAGCAAAATATTCTGCTACATCTAAACCAACAGCTCCTCCCCCAACAATAACAATTTTTTTACCCGTTGCATCTTGAGGATAAAGATCAAGATGATTCATAAATTTATCAATACTACTTACTTTATTATTTTCTAAATCAATATTTTCTTTTAAACCTTGAATAGGTGGTAGTAATGGTTTAGACCCTGTCGCTACGACAATAATATCTGGTTTAAAATTATCTACAAAAGAAGTTGTTGCTTCAACGCCTTTTAAAATAAAGAGGTCATGAAGTTTTTTAGCACGATGTTCTAAATATTTTGGAAAATTGGCTACTCGATATTTCTCGGGAATTTGACTAATTTGTCTTGCAAGCCCTCCAAGTTCTTTTTCTTTTTCAATTAAGAAAGTTGTACATCCCACTTCAGAAGCTGTACAAGCTGCTTCAAGTCCTGCCGTTCCACCTCCAATAACCACAACATTCGTTGGTTTATTAACTTTTAATTTCTTATAAGCATCATCATAAAAAACATCTGGATTGACTGTACAACGAATAGGTCTATTTAAGCCAATACGATGTCCTGCACAACCAATATTACAAGAAATACATTGACGAATTTCTTGGATTTGTCCTGTTTTTACTTTATGAGGCCAACTTGGATCAGCAATGGTTTGTCTTCCCATTCCAATTAAATCAGCATCTTGTTTTTCTAAAATATCAACCGCAACTTCTGGCTTTCTAATATTTCCTGTGGTCATAACAATTTGATGAGGAAAGGCTTTTTTAACTTCACTTGCCATATAGCTACGCCATCCATCAGGATAATAATTGGCATCAATTTGTTTATGGATAGAATCACTTAATCCAGCAGAAACATCAATCATGTCTACTTCTTGTTCAAAATATTTAAGTAATTCAATGGAATCTTTCAAAGTATTTCCACCTTCTAAAAATTCATCTGCTGAAATTCTGATAATAATAGGAAATTGTGGGCCTACCGCTTGTCTTACCTTTTCAACAATGATTCGTGCAAAGCGAGCTCTATTTTCGTAACTTCCACCAAATTCATCTGTTCGTTTATTCGTAAGTGGTGACAGAAATTGAGAAATCAAATAAGAATGCCCCGCATGAATTTCTATCGCATCAAATCCAATAGTTTGTGCTCTTTTAGCAGCTGTTGCATAATCATCTGCAATACTATAGATTTCTTCCACCGTTAACGCACGTGGAATTGCTCCACCTGCTTTATTAGGGGTAGCACTGGCAGAAACAGGTTGCATTCCAATACGGCTTTCCATCGCACTTGCTCCTGCATGGTTTAATTGAATAGCTATTTTTGTACCATATTGATGAATGGTTTCACATAGTTTATATAGACGAGGAATATAATTATCAGCATCTATACGAAGCTGTGTTGTCCCATTGCTTCCTTCTGGATATTTCACACAAGCATTTTCTACAATTAAAAGACCATAACCACCTTTAGCACGTCTTTCATAATAATCCATATGTAAAAAACTCATCTCACCATTTTGTTCACCAAAGTTTGTCCCCATTGGTGTCATGACTAATCGATTATCTAACGTCATATTTCTAATAGTGATTGGTTCAAATAATTTTTTATATTGATTCATATCATCATCCTCCATCAATTAATTTAGTGCTAGTATAAATTTAGTACCAGTTAAATAGAAATAATGTCTCAAAAAA
>JAUNWT010000031.1 GCA_030540195.1 Bacillota bacterium
ATAATAAAGCCTTTAAAGTATCTAAAGATAAAGAAATTAAATATAAAGAACTTATCTTATCCATTTGATTTTTAAATAATAAAGTAATTAAAACAATAAAACCATAATGACATAGCTGATCTAACACATAACTCAATTTCTTACCTGTTTTTTTCTTTAATATCCTCAGTTTACTTAAATCTGTAAATGCATGGCTTAAAGTTACTAAAAACAAATAAAGTAATCCTATAAGATTTCCTTTAAATAAAACAACTCCTACACAAGCAAAAGGAACAAGATAATAAAAACAATGAATTAATGTATAATGATAAGATTTTGCTTTCTTACCTGCAATCTTATTTGATTGTAGATAGTAATCTCCAATAAAATGGCAAATAAGCATTAAAAATATAATTTTTATCATCTTATTCCCCCTCTCTCTTATTCAATTTTATAAATATTCAATAAGTTCTTGAATCATTTTTTTACAGTAAGCAACATCATCTTCTGTAAATTTTCCTTCTCTTTTATTAACAAGTTCAACACATCCATAAACTTCATCTTCAATAGTAATTGGTAAACACATTAAGTTTCTTGTAGTAAAACCTGTTTCTTGATCTACAAATTGATTCCATCTTGTATCATTTAATAAATCATTACTAATAATTTCTTCATTGTGATCAATACAATAACCACAAATTCCACTTCCCATTGGTAGAGATACTGCTTCTAGTTTTTCATAAGCAGAACCATACATAATATAAGGTCGGATTTCATCATCTTCGATTAACCAAACACTTGATGCATCACATCCTACATATTGTTGCATCGCTTTTACTTCTTTTTCCATTTTTTAACTCCTTTATTTTTTATTTTCATTATTTTTTATATTTGGCTTAGGTAATTGAATACGTTTAGAATTAAGTGTAATCTTCCCTTTTTTATCTAAACATTGAATACATTTATTTTGATCAATTTTAAAAGAATAAGTGGCTTGTCCTTGTTCACTTCCATCTTTTTTTACAAATATAAATGTTACTTTTTCTTTTCCTTTAGAAAGAGGTGTTAAAGTAAAAACTTCTTTATTTTTCTTTACTTCTTTTTCTATTTGAAAGTGACCATTTTCTTGTTTATAAAGCCAAGTATATTCTTGATATTGATCAATTTTAAAATTCAATAACACTATTTGATCTTGACTGACACTTTGTTTACATCCTGTAATGCCTAAAGCCAATACACCACAGAATAAACAATATATTAATTTTTTTAACATCACATTTTCTCCTAACTCTATTATACACATATGTAAAATAAATGTGGGAAATTATTGTAGAAAAAGATAATTTTTTATCACATATTGACAAAAAGTAAGTGCCAAATAAAATTCTATAATAAAAAGAGGATGAATTCATCATCACCCTCTTCTATTATTAAATATGATCTGCCATAAATTGAACGATTTCTTTACAAGCATCAATATCTGCTTGATCAAAATCCCCATCATATTTATTTAAAAACTCTACACATCCATAAACAAAACCATCAATTTCAATTGGTAAACAAATAATATTTTTTGTTTTATATCCTGTAATTTCATCTACAGTTGCTTTCCATCTTGAATCCTCTTCTACATGATTGATAATAACAGATTCGTTATGTTCAATAACATATCCACAAACACCTTCACCAGGTTTTAAGACAACTTGTTTTAATTCTTGACTTTTAGGGCCTGTGCAGAAAAACGGATAAATAACATTCTCATCTTCATCATAAACCCACACACTTGTTGATTCACAATTTATCTTTTCTTGCATTTTTCCGATTTCTTTTTCCATAAAAACTCCCCCTTATTCAATGAATGAAAAGAGAATTAAGTTCTCTTTTCATTAACTATTTTTTTTGAAAATATCAAATTTGTTTCTTAAAGTCAACCATAAGACTACAATTCCAATAACAATTAATGAAGTAACACCAATAGCATAATAATGAGATTTTGTCATTTCTTCTTTGGCTTCAATAATTCCATTATTCGTAGAGAAATTATAACCTTTTTGTGCTGCTTCTACAACTTTTTCATTTTCGCTCTTAACTTTATCTAATGGTTTATCAGATAAAACAGCTTCTTTTGTATAGATATCATAACTATTTGTTTTTGGATTATAAACAGGAACATAATCTCTACTAATAGTTACAGAATCACTTGATGTATTTTCTTCGCTAGAAGAAGTTTCATCTTGTGTAGTTTCTTCTGTTGCTTGTTCATCAGAAACATCACCTTGGCTTTCTTCAGTTACATCACTTGTATTTTCTTCAGATTTATCTAAGTTTGTTTGACTACTTTCACCATAGTTATCATCTGTCATCTTGTATACATTAATCATATCACTTTCTGGAATACTTAGTAATTCTTTTTCCATTTGTGCTGTTGACATTTGAGTTGTATAACTTGTTGGTTCATAGCTTAACATACTTAAGAAATCTGCAAAATATGCTTTTGCATAAGAGAATAATGCTTGTGTTGATGTTTGTGTATAATCACTTGATTTATCAACAAAGTCACCCGTAGCGTAATTAACAACCGCAACACTACCATTTGAATATTTAAAGATCATATAAGTTGATGTACTTGAATAGTTATCAGCTAATTCAACAATTCCATTATTACTAAATCCTGAAGATGGCATCGTCATTTGAGTAGATAGAGATAATGTCTTGTCCTTATCTCCATCTTTTATTAAGTAGGCCGTTATTTGTGCATCATTGTCTTTAAGTACATCCATAACGAATCCTGTTCCATAACGACTTGTTCCACCAGCAATACCTACTGTCGCACCATTCTTTTCAATTATAATACTTGAAGAAACTGTATTCGAATACATAAATGTACGATAGTAATTATAACTTACATTGTCTACTGTACCCGTATAAAGTGCTGTTTGTGCAATTCTTTCACCATTATTGAATGTATGTGGAATTTCTGAGTTACTATCTAATAAATAAATTCTTCCATCTTCTGTTAAACCTTGATTTCTAAAGATATGAATATATTTTCCATCAATAGTTTCTTTATTCTTATGAACTCCATCATTTTTAATATAGTAATATTTATCATCATTCAATGAAATTGTTTGTCTTAATGAATCTTTTGTAAATGTTTTTTCTTTACTATATTTACTAGTATTAGAAACAGATTGAAGTTTTACTTTAACATCTTGTGTAAAGTCATAATCAAAACTCATTACTCGACTATCCACATCATATGTTTTTGTTTCACCATTGATTTCTAAAATGACTTTGAATTTTGGAGTTGCTTCAGTCATTTCTACTTTATCATCAAATTCAATATTGAAACTTGATACCGATGAAGCATAAACATCAAATGTTGGAAAATCAATTTCTTCATCCATTGGTTCAGCTAAAGCAGCTGCTTTTGTAGCCATTGCGAGTGGTGTTGCATTCGTATAATTCAATGATTTTGAATAACTACTTGTAAATCCATTATATCCATTTTGGAATGGAAGATTTGTTAAACCACTTGAAACCATTGGATAATAAACACATGTTTCGTATGTGAAGTTATTTGTACGTGTACTTCCTGATTGTGCATAGTAAACACCCGCAACATTCGTTGTTAATGTATTCCCATTAGCAACTGGTGTCACATTGTAATTATATCGGTCATAACCATTTCCATTATAAACACGATACCAAGTCCATGATAAGTTATCAGGAGCTGTTAAAGTAATCGCATTATCAACATCTTTGGATGTTTTTTCAACTTTCAAATAAGTAGCTGCTTCTTTTAAGGCGTTTCCAGCCGTTCTATCTTGATAAGTTGCTTTTTGTGCATTGGCATTACTACATGTTAACGATACTGTATTATAGTTATAAGGATTACAACTATAAATTGTTGCTTTACGATAATCTGTTTGATTATCTACATCTGCAATTGTAAATGTCCAATGTCTATTTACATTATTAGATGTACCATATTGTACTTCTAATACATTATTTGTGCACGCTTCATCTACATAGGCAACACCGTCTTTTACATATATCATATTGTTTGTCGCATTTTTGACCAAACGAATATTTGTATTTTGCTCATTTAATACAATTGGTTTAATGTAATATGTTCCATTATGTAAATCAATTCCAGATAAAGCAAATTGATAACGACCATCTGCATTACTATAACTTGTATTTCCTAAATAACTTACTGCAAAGTTTTCCAATTTAACAGCTGTAGGCATATAGTAGTTAAAGTTTGAAATATTCATATTTAAACCACCATCACTTACATTTTTATTAACAAGCGTATAATCTGTTACATTTTCTTGATCAACATAATAGAATTTATCATTTGTATCATTTGATAATTGTGATTTATCGTTCTTATTGATTGTTGAATTATTTAATTTAACTTGATCATAACTTGTAAGTGCACCGTAGTAACCACTTGTTACTTTAGATAATGCACCATCTTCATTATAACCTACTGCATAAACATGACTTCCATTACCAGTTACGTCTGACATATTCATTAATGAATAGAGGTAATGATTTGCAGTTGTATTGTGAATTGTTACGTTATAGTAACCATAAATACCTCCAACATAATCATTTCCTGAAACTGTTGCATGTGAATAAGATTGATGAAGTGAACCAACATAATCATTATCAGATTCAATATCTGCTTTACCAACTAAACCACCAGCATAATCACCAGTAGCTGTAACTGTAATATCATCAACATAGCTTAAACGCCAAATACCAGATTTCATTTCACCAACTAAACCACCAACTAAAGTTGGAGCAGTAATTGTTGAACGATCTTTAACAAAGTTACGATAGTTATCTGTAGAATTGTTTGTATAAGACAATCCTGTAATACCACCAGCATGTGATGTGGTTGCTTTTACTGTTGTTTTATTGACACCATTATCTCTAATATAACTTTGACGATATGCAGGTGCAAATGTTGAACGGTTATAAGAACCAGCAATACCACAGATACCTCCAGCATATTGGTTAGCTTCAACATTAGAATCTAAAGCGTAACTGTTATAAATGTTGTAACTGTAACCAGTAATACCACCAGCTACAACACCACCATTGTCCCCAGTAGTTGTTTTTGCACGAATTGTTGAATCTTTAACTCGACAGTAATTAATTGTTCCATCAGAGATACCACAGATACCTCCAGATTTTGCAATTGAATCAACCGTTACATTTTCAGCACGTTGATAATAAATGTTGACTGCACGTCCAACAACACCACCGACTGTATGATCACCTCTTGCAATAACATCTTTCGCATTGACGCTATTATCGCCTAATGAATCATTACTTACTAGTGAATCTGTATAACCAATTAATCCACCAATATATCCTCCATCTTCTGTTGATGTATCTGTAGGATTATAGTAATCACTTTCTGAACCTTCTTTAGCTCCTACGATTACTTTTTCAGTTTGACTATCATAAACGCTTAAAGCATTGACACGTCCAATGACCCCACCAACATAACGTGAACCATAGATTTCATTATATTTAGTACCATCTGATGGTGCACTTAATTTAAGATTACCAACATATACAGTATTTGTATCTTTCTTTTGTGCATAGCCAACTAATCCACCAACACTTGAACAGTACGGAGCATCTACATAAATTTCTTTTCCTGTTACATTTTTGATTTCACTTGTTGCATAAGCAATACCTGCACTTGTATAAACTTCTCTAAGTGTACTTGTTTTATTTGTCATATTGTTGACAGATTTTACTTTAACAATGATATCTTCAATATCAACGTTATTGATAGGTCCACCGTTTTTACAAATCATACCAATATATGAATTTGTCGTTGTATAAGCATAACCATCATTTGGTCCTTTAATTGAACAATTCTTAAATTTAAGATTTGTTGCCTTACCTTGGTTGACCCCAATAACACCATTAACATTCTTCAATGAAGTTGTATCACTTGCGACAATGTTAATATTTTCAAATTGTAAGTCTTTAATTTCAGTAAATACTGTATTAATAAATACATTTGAATCACCATTACTGATTGTTACATTTTTAATTATGTTACTTGAATTAATAGGATCTCCCACGATTGAGTTAACAACAACATCAGTAACTGGATTAGATACTTTTGATAAATCAACAGTACCACTAATCATAATGTTTTCTTTAGTACGCCCATGATCTGACATAACTTGTTGCCATTCACCTGCATCATGAATAACCCAATATTCACTTGATCCATAGTTTACAGAGCATGTGATTTCTTGTGTTTCACCTGTTGTAAGTGATTTCACTGTCGCACGTGCTTTATACGTATCAAAAGCTTTTGCCTTTGTAGATAGAATTTTATACGTATCTGTTTCATCAGAATGACTATTACATTGTGGATAACCTGATATATTATTCATACCATCAATTTGTACTTTTTCAACTTCGTAGCCACTATGAAAAATATTTAAAATAGTATTATATTCAACATGTGATTGTCCCGTATTAACATCAGATACAGTCTGAGCTATTGCTTGTCCTACTTCGATTTTTAATTCACCTGTAATAATATAATCATCACTTTGGTACGGTAATAAATCACCATTTGTTGATTTCAAGTAAGGTAAAATACCATTTGAAACTCGATCGTAAGTATAGCTATCGCCTAATTGTAAAGTATCTCTATAATAAGTTTCACTCTTTAATTGATCAACTGTCGCAAATCCTGTTGTATCTGCACTATTTACATCTTTATATAAAGTATCATTGTATTTTTGATATTCATAACCATAGTTGTTATTTAACCACCAATAAGATGTTGCAGCGATAATTGGATTTGTATAGTTTGCTTGTTTAATTGAGTTTACAAAACTTCCTACAGATAATGAATTGTTAACTGAACCTGAAGTATCTGCAGTACCATAAATACCACCGTTATAATCCCCTTCAGTTTCAATAAATACATCAGAATAACATGTATTAATAACCGCATTTCCTGTACCAGCAATACCACCGCAGTAACTTGTACTCTTGATCTTACCTACAGCATAGCAATCATCAATTTTTGTATTACCAGCATAACCAACGATACCACCAACACCAACACTATAAGATAAGTCAACATCGCCTGTTTGAACATCTAAACCAGCAACATAACAATTGTGAATATCAAAGTTATTTACATAAGCAATGAGACCACCAACAAATGTGTTGTTGTTATGTTCATTTGTTTTTAAAGTAATGTTATTACCTGTACAGTTAGAAAGTGTACCATTTGTCGCATAACCAATAAGTGGTGCTGTATAGTTTTTAGAAGTCATTTTAATATTTCTAACATGAACATTATCAATTGTTTCATAGTTTGCATAACTAATAATGCTTCCACGAACATCTGCTCCTGCACTTGATGTTCTATTCCATTCAATATCTTCAAAGTTTACATTCTTTAATGTACCTTTAGAAATATTTTCAAAAACAATACCATAAGATCCTGTATTTGTAGAAGAACTTAAGTTAATTCCACGAATTGTATAGCGACCTGTCATTTCCCCGTTACTGTTATAACGTCCACCATCAAAGTTTCCACTATAAGTACCATAAATACGACAATTATTTAAGAAATCCGTAGCTGAAACTTTACTGAAATCTATATCATTACCTAAACGGTAGTTATAATTTCGATGTCCTCCAATAATTTCAGTACGTGCTTGTTTCCATTCATCAACCGTTGTAATCAATCGATAGAATGACGCGTTGATTGGTAATGTTTTATTAACTGTAATATTTGAAAGCGTACCACGATATGTATAAGATGTTAAGTTATATCCAGTCACATAAACACTTGGATTTGAAAGTCTAACTTTTACATAATAAATATCATTTTCAACATATTGTTCAAGTATTTGTGCATTTCCAATATTGTCAACCGTTACGCCATTAATATTGGCAAGCGAAGGGTTGTTAAATTTCAAATAAACGTCTACATAATTTGTTGTTTCTTTATCAATAACTGATTCAAGTAATTCAGGTCTATCAATTGTAGGCATTTCAGGTAATGGATTATATGTTTGATTTTCTAACAATTGTCCATCTGTTGATAATACCATTGGATAATATCCTTGAGTTACATACGTATCAACATCAAATTGTTTATTTGATTGAATATGTGAATCATACCATTTTGAATCATATAAGTTCGATAAATCAAATGTTTTTGAATAAACATATTGACTATTGCTTTCAGAAAGCAATGCAGAGTTATCTGATAATAAGTAAACATTAGCATATCTAAATTCAAGTCCAGTATCATCCCCATTCGTATTTGTTGACGTTCCTGATTTATAACCAACAAATGGATCATCAAAAGAACTTAAACCTTCTTCTTTGATATTTACAATTCGTTTATCAATATCATATTGATAAGACATCACATAACGGTTACTTACACCAAATGAGTTTGTGATACGTCCACTACTATACCCAGCAAAGATACCTGTTGAACCATTATCACTTCTTACATTATTGTAATCGCAGTAAAGATTGATTGTTGAATAAACATCTGAGATACGGCTTGTATCTGAACAATACCCTGCAATAACACCATTATAAGCATAACTTGAATTTGGTGGATTAGGGATATAAACTCTACCATCTTTAACTGTGTTATATACATAACCATCTTTAATAATACCATGGTTATTCTTTGTAAGAACTGTGTTATATCTTGATGATTTATTGTAATAAATCATCGTATTTCCATTAAATTTAACCACAAAGTTTGTAATTTTACCTGTTTTTTGATTTGTATAAACTAATGATTGTTTAACTGTATTAGAAATACCTTGAGAAGAATCTTCTTCCATTGGTAAATCAACATCATAAACAATATTTTTAATTGTTCCATAGTTGTTACATACAAGTCCACGGTCTATTGAACGATTATACTTGATCGTACCATTTTCAACTGTTCCTTTTGGAGTTAAATAATAGATAAAATAATTTCCTGAACTATAATTCAATGTTAATGTATGACCTTGTAAATTAAATGTTCCACCAAAGTGACCATTAACAGGTGCATAGTTTTCCCCTTCAACAATATCATTTGAAACAAGGAATGTTGCATAAGAATCATACTGAATATATTTCAAGTCATCTGCTGTTTTTAATAAATAAACTTTATTATTTGTTTGGAAAGTATATGTTGATAAAACAATTTCTCTTCCTTTGTATTTTACATAAAGTTCATATTTATAAGCTGTTGAAGCTTTTAAATTTTCATCTGATTGTTTATCTATTGCAATAGCACCATCTTTATCAGGATCCATATTAAATGTATGATCATAATCTACATTATAACTTGGATCTTTTAAATCTGTTGAGGATGAACGGCGAATATAATAACGTTGATCATCTGTTGCTTTGGATAAAACAAAGAAATCATTTGCGCTATCTGTTAATTGATGTTTCATCGTACCAACGTAACCATTTGTTGATGAATCCTTAATACGATATAAAATAGCTACATCGCCCGCACTCTTATCAAGTGAATCAATACGATAACGTACATATTTTGCTTGCGCTGGAACTTCTACAACTCCATAATCTCCAGCTCCACCACCACGGTTTGTAATATATTTATGATCTTTATCATAGAAATAGAGATAACGTGTACGGTTTGATTGCATGAATAATGATTCACCAGGTGTTACTTCAATTTCACCTGTTGTACTCTTTGAAAGATCAGCATAGTCTAATGTATCACTTCCTGGAGCGACACCATCAATAAATTGATCAGGTTTTTCTTGAACATTAGCAAGTGTTTCAAATTGACTTTTATCTAATTGATAGAACCTTGCTTTATCTTCATAACCTTTATATCCTACAATACGAATATATTTAATATTAGTATTTGTACGCCATCCGTTATAACGATATTGATCAAAGGTTTCTGCAGCTGCACGTGTTGGATTTGTATATGTGTAATAAGTTTTATCCGCTTTATATGCAACAATATAGAACATTTTTTCATATCCACCAAAGTCTTGGAAGAATGAATATTTATTTTGATCAAATGGTATATAATCTGTCACAAAGTAATTTTCATTATCTTCCATTTGATGTGTTGATGTATTAAATGTTTGTCCTACTGTAACACCATCCCCCATTTGAGATACAAAAGCACTACTTAAGAATGAGTTTCCATATGCATAACGTACATCATCTAATTCGATATTTCCTTTAACCCCTTCAACACTATCAAATTCATATGTTTGTAATACACGATTTGTTTCTAATGTTGATTCATCATTCCCTTGGTTAAATTGTGGAGCAACGAATTGTAATGTATATTTATGTCCTGCAGAAAGATTATTAAATCTTATTTTATCATATGTTTCTCCAACTTTTAGTTTCTTAGAATTGATTAATTCGCCATCTTCTAATAATTGTAAAACAAATGATTGATTAATAATTGTATTACTTTCATCAGTAGATGTAATGTTATAAAGTTCAATAAAGTTTTCTGCTAAGAAATAATCTCCAAGAGTAATAATTGGTTCACCACCAAGAGTTGTAAATTCTTCATCCATGACACTTGTTTGAATATCATTATCCTTATCGTTAATATGGATATTAGATGTCATACTATATTGATAAGTTGTTTTTTGAGTAAGGGTATAACGGATGAAATTAAACTCTAATGTACCCGATAAACTATTACTTGGTCCAATAATTCCACTATTTAAGAATGTTTGCCAAGCCCCTTGACTTTGAATAGCTTCTTTAGAAGCTTTTAAAACAATTCTTGGTCTTTCTAAAGTACCTTCTTGAATAACAAGATATTGATTTTCATCATCGTAATTTTTATCAACATCAATTTGATCAAATTGTTCCTTAGAAAGTTTTTGAGTTATTTCTTGATTGTCACTTTTAACTGTATAAGTGAAATCAGTTAAAAGACTAACAAGATCAGTTGTTGAATTTTGTCTAATAGATAAGGTCATATCAGCGAAAGTACCACCGATATTTTGGAAATTATTGTTATAAATAATTGAACCTTCTGGTAAATTACCTGAGAAGAAATTAAGTTTACCAATATCTTGATCCTCAAGTTCTCCTTGACCGTTTTCTAGATTATATTTACCACGCGCATAGATTGTAAGTGACGAAGCATATGGTAAATCTTCTAAAGTTAATTCAACTGTTTTTGTTCCTTTTGAAACATTAAATTTACTTGTTGTTTGTTGAATACTTGAATATGAATATTTACAACGAACAAGTTCATCTCCATTGTAAATTTGTAAGTAGTAATTTTCACCAATTAAAGCATTATCATCATCTGTTAATTCTAATTGTAAGACTGTCTTTTTAGGAGTAGATGATTTTAATTTAATGTTTACTGCTGGTTCAGCTTTACTTGTTCTATATGATCCTTTAATAGAAGGATTCATAGGAATTTCATTAGAATACTTATCATAACATTTAATTGTGTAGTCATATTTAGTAAGTGCAGATAAGATTTTAGCTGTTTCTACAGAATCCACTTTTTCCCCTTTTTTCAAACTACTTAAAGCAGTATTAGGTAGATTACATGTAAATTCTTTACCATCTTCATCTGTAAATGTAAATTGAATTTTTGAAATGTATGGTAATGTATTTTTAATAAAGTTAGCGTATGTATCACTGTTTGGATCATAATCTGATGTATTATCAAGTTTTACATTTTTAAGCATCATTGTTTTAGGCAATGTATAATCATTATCTTCATATGTAAGTTTAACTGGTTCTACGTTACCATCAATTGCTTTTGTATGTAAGGCTGTCATTGGTAAAACATCTTCAGAAATAAGTTGATTTTGTTTATTTCTATATTCAAATCTTGCATAAACAGCATAATAAGTATCAGGCTTTAAAACACCAATATCAAATAAACCAGAGCCTTTGATATTTTGTCTTAAAACAAGTTTTCCTGATTCATCATAAACATAATAAATCACGCCACCTTGAATACGTCCTGATGGATCAGTAATTTTCATTTGACCATTAATTGTCCATACCCAAGATGTAACATCACTTACTGAAACTTCAGGTTTTACATATTCATCTTGTGATGGATTTACTGGACCTGGTTCAGGATTTGTAGGTTCATCTTTAGTTGGTGCTTCTTCAGCAGCTGCTGGTGCAGCGGCTGCATCCGATTCTACCGCTTTATCAGGATTACCTGTAGCTGCAGGTTCAGCTTCTTTTTTCTCTTTTTCTTTTTTTATTTTCTTTTTAGCTTCATCTGCTTTTTCTTCAACTTGTTTCTTTTCAGCTTCAATTCTATCTTGTACATTTAATAATTTTTTATAGAACTCTTCATAGGTCATATTCATATCATTGCATTGAATCGTAGCCCCTGTAAGTCCTCTTACTGTAATTAAACTATAATGTCCTTTTTCATTACGATAGACATTGATATAATCTTCTCCAAAACTAAATAAACTAAACTTACTAAATGTATATGTTTTTAGTTTTGTTGTAATTGTAATATCTGTTGTGGAAATAAAGATTGAGTTATTGAGCTGAACCATCATATAACTATCTTTATCAACAACACGTCCATCATTATCAAAGCATGTTTGATCTGAAACAATTGATTTTTCTTGTAATGGAACAAAATTAAAGGAATCATTAATTAAATAAGAATCATCTTTAAGAAATCTTAAAGCTGTATTATTTTTGATAATCATTGGATAATCAATATCAATTTTATTTTTATCCTTATCATAATATGTTCCGTGTTTTTCAGTATATTCTTCATTTTCCTTTGTTTTAATAAGATTAAACCCCTTACTATCCTTTGCATCTTTAGAAGATAAAATAGATTCAATCTTATCATCTGGGAAAACATAACCATTATCAAGGAAGTAATAAGCTGAAACTGTTGTGTTATAAACGATAAGGACTAATAGTGTAATAACTGCAATACCATAAGCAAATATCTTTTTCATATCAGTTTACCCCTCCCTTTTATTTTAAATCTTCTAATTGATCTGTTTTTGTATAAAGTAAGACCTTATCTCCTGATGATGTATATAAAATATCATTTACTAGATCGATTGAATAATCTGTATTTTTAGCCTCAACTTTATCAACATTTAAATGATCAAGTTTAATTTCTTTTGTTGCTGTATTATATAAATAATAAGCATCTTGTCCAAGTGTAATACTTGAAAGTGGACCTAATTCAATTTCTTCACCATTAACCGTTAATGTCATACTCTCTAAAAAAGTATATGTATTTGTTCCATTGAAGATAAAACCGCCTTCAATTACAGAATCATTATAAGTAAGTCCATCCTTAACGCTAAAAGTAGAAAATGCTTCTGCTTTTTTATAAATTGCCTTTCTTCCTGCAACATATATTTGATCTTCAGGAAGAATAATATCTTTTGAATCTTTTTTTAAATAAAGAGGAGTACTTGTTAAACATTCATTTGCCTCGGCACCTTTATAAGAAGTTCCCTCTTTAGTGAAAATAAATTTTGTTCCTTTTTCATAAGAAACCTTTTCGCCAGCACTTACTTGAAAACCATCTTCTGACATCACATAAGCAGCATCATGAGTAAAATAGAAAATAACTGCTCCTGCAACAATAAGCACTGCTAGGATAATCAATAAAGGTTGTGCTAACTTTTTATTTTTCATTTTTTACCCTCCCTTTAGATACAGATGTCATTTGATTAATTAAAATATAAGTACTGTATAACATAACACCAAGTCCTGCTACCCAATAGATAACGACATAAGTTGTATTATATCTAATTGTGTGAACATAACTTACTAAGATATTTAATAAAATAAGTGTAATGAGTTGTAATAACCCGTTAATAAATGTAAAACCAGCTAAAGTTAAATCACTATAATTTAAAATAACTGCAAGTAAAATAATAGTAATAAAAGTAAATACATGTATAAAATGAAGTGCATCAAAACGAAGAATTGTGCTAATTATAAATGTATATTCTAAAAAATACATACATAGCTTCAAGATTGATATTTTATCAATCTTGAAAAATAAGCTACTAATATTCGTTCCATATTTTTTTCTAGAATATTTAGTATTAATATGTGAAACATAAATACTAAATATCAAACCAAAAATAACAGTAACAAAGATAAATTCTTTTAAAAGACCAATACGTTGAAAAATAAGATTAATATTCATTATGTACGATCATTTTCAATAAATTTGAAATTATTTTTGATATTCGTAAAGAATCCATGAACATCTTTAAAGACGATTTCTTCATCGTCTGTTAAAAGATAAATAGATCCTTTGATTTGACCTAATATCGGCGCATGATCTTTCATAATTAATAAACGATATTTTTCACTGTGAATACGTACAGCTTTAATATTGTCATATTGTTTTGTTCCGTTTTCTAAATTTAAAATTGTTACTTGTAAACCATTTAATTCTTCACTCATTGATGATCACCTCATATTTTATAAAACATCTTTCATTGAACCTACAAAACTGAATTTAGATTCATTAATACTATCATATTTACCATTTAAAATATTTTCTACATCATGTAAAACATCCTCAATTTTTACATATTCCCCTGAAATACCAGTAAAGTTTTCTGCAACAAACATAGGTTGTGTAAAATAATTTCTTAATTTTCTTGAACGATAGAAAATATTTTTATCATCACTTGATAATTCGTCAATACCAAGTACTGCAATAATTTCTTCAAGTTCTTCATATCTTGCAAGATATTTAATAACTTCTTCAACTAAATCATAATGACGTTTTCCAATAATATCTGGATCAATCATTTTACTTGTTGTTTGGAAAACATCGATTGCTGGATAAATACCTCTTTCAGCAACTTTACGGCTTAAAACAATTTGACCATCCATGTGTGATGAAATTGTTTGTACAGCAGCATCTGTTAAATCATCGGCTGGGATATAGATTGCTTGAAAAGAAGTAATACTTCCTTTATCAGTCGAGTTAATTCTTTCTTCAACTTCTGAAACGTCTGATTCAATTGTTGCTGGATATCCATTTTCAATTGGCATTGTTTCCATTTCAGAGTTAATTTCACTTTTTGCTTGAACAAAACGATAAATGTTATCAATGAATAATAACACATCTTGTTCTTTTTCATCTCTTAAATATTCAGCTAATGTTAAACCAGAGAAAACAGCTTTTGAACGTGATGTTGGGTTATCTCCCATTTGTCCAAAGACAATAGCCATCTTATCTAATAAATCAGCTTCTAACATTTCATCATATAATTCTTTACCTTCACGGCTACGTTCTCCAACCCCAACGAATACAGAGTTTGAGTTAAATCCTTTATAAACGTTATTAATTAACTCTTTAATTAATACTGTTTTACCAACACCGGCACCACCAAGAAGCCCCATTTTAAAACCTTTTTGAATAGGTGCAAAGAAGTCAAGAACTTTAATTCCTGTCCATAAGATATCTCCATCTACTTTGATTTCATCGTAAGATAATCTTCTTGAATAAATATTTCTTCTATGTGGATTTTCAATATACCCATCATCAATTAAAGATCCGTATGAATTGAAAACATGTCCTAAGATGTTATCAGAATATTCAATACTGATACCACCTTCTTTTAAATAGATATCAATTCCTTTACTTAATTTATGAACTGATCCAAATGGAATCGCTGAAATAATATTATTTTCAATCCCCATTATTTCGAATTCATTAACAACACCATCAATATAACAATAAACAACATCTTGTTTTTTTACACGGACGTTTTCTCCAATAATGGCACGGACATTTAATTCAGAGACTGAAATAATTTTACCAATACTTTCTTTTTCATTTAATTCTTTATCCATCCAAAATTACCTCCTCATCTTTGTATACATTTCAATAATCTTTGTAAATTCTTTACTTCTTCTTTTCTTTCTTGCTTCTCTTTGATAAATTTCATCACGCTCATCAATTCTCTTTAATGATTCATTTGTTGTATTTTGACGCATAATGTTTTCAGCAGCCGATGTATTTACATGACATACTTTTACTTGATATTCTAGATAAGTTGCAATCAATTCATTTAAGATATCATTGATATCTCCTTCATACATAAAGTCTTCATTATATGTCGCAATTTCTTTATTTTCTTTAAATTCAACTGGATAAATACATTTCTTTTCAATTCGAATATCTGAAATACTGTAATATTTATTGTAAACAACATTAATTCTTCCATATTTTAAAGAAATAATTTGTTCTCTCAAGAAATCATAAAATTCTGTTGTATTCTTTTCAAAATCTTCTTTAGATTTTTGTAAAATCGTATTTGGTGCTGTTCTAGGCATTTTTTTACCAAAAATAATCTTATATTCATCTACATCATTTTTAATATAGTCACTTACTAAAGCATTATAGTTACTACAAAATCCATAATCACTTCCAAAATAAATTGTAAGCGATGGTTTCTTTGCATCTGGTAAAATAATCTTTTTGTCTAAGAGAAAGTTCCTATTATTCAAAATGATATCTATCATTGATGTAATTTCATCTTCCATTAAAAAGTATTTATCAGCTTTTTTCTTTGCTGTATCTACTCTTAATAAAGAATGGAAGTTCATAACTTTAACAACGTTTCTAATTTTAGCCACTATTCATCACCCATAATACTTGTAAAAGTTGCTAGAATTTGTTCAGGTTCGCGTGGTGAAAATTTATATTGATTAAAGTTATTTAATAATTCTTGACCACGTAATAATTTATTTTGTAACTCAGCACCCATATCATCAATATTTGCAAGTTCGTAAATTTCACGAGTTTCTAGATAAGATAATAATTCTCGTTTAACGTTGGCACCCATTTTTTTCATTGATTTTTCTTGGACAGCTCCACCTAAACGGGATACAGACAATCCATAATCAATGGCTGGTTTTTGACCTTTATCAAAATTCTTTTTAGATAATACAATTTGTCCATCAGTAATAGAAATAATATTTGTAGAAATATAATCTGTGATATCTCCACCTTTTGTTTCACAAATAGGTAAGATTGTAATACTTCCGCCACCTTCGTGTTGGCAACCTTTTTCTAATAATCTTGAATGTGTATAGAAAATATCAGAAGGATAAGCATCACGACCTGGTTCTTTACCAGATAGGATTGAAATTTCACGATAAACATCGGCATGACGTTTTAAATCATCAATTACAACTAAAACATCCATTCCTTCTTTCATACATCTTTCAGCAATAGATAATCCTGCATAAGGTGTTAATGATAATACTGGTGCTTTTTCATCATTGTCTGCAGTTAAGATAATTGTGTAAGAAAGGGCACCTTTTTTAGCTAATTGGTTATAAATATCTTTGATATTTTTCTTTGTTTTACCAATTGCAATATAGATACATAAAACATCTTTACCGTTTTGATTATTAATTGCATCTAAACATAATTGTGTTTTTCCAGTTTTTTTATCCCCAATAACCAATTGACGTTGTCCTTTACCAATTGGGTATAATAAATCAATACCAGAAACACCTGTATATAATGGTCTATTTACCGCTCTACGTTCCATAATAGGAATAGTAGGATTATCAATATCTAATTTAAAACAATCATCGAATTTCTTTCCTGTTGTTTTATCAATACCAAATAAATCAATAACATGACCAATACTTTTTGGTGAGAAATTCATTTGGAACATTTTTTTAGAAGAACGTACTTCATCATTGATAAAAATATCATCAAACTGCTTTACAATAGAAACAATAACAGAACTGTCATTGATTTTACTTACATAACCAACAGCTTTATTTCCAATATGTACTTCTTCAAAAAAGAAAACATTTTCTAATCCACGTACTTCTACGATATAGTCAACAATACGCATAACGCGTCCTGTATCGTATAAATTCTTCTTTTCTTTTATTTCTGTAATTTTGTCGTTTATAACGTCTTCGATATAATCACTCATACAATCCTCCCTTAAGGCTGAAATCATAATACTGATCACGGTATCTAATGACAAAGCCTTCTCCTATCGTTGTATCTTTATTAAACTCCACATTTCTAGGAGTATCCTCTAAAATGGAGATTCCATCACGGCAATAGACATGGATCACATTGTCATGGAAGAAAATATAACTTCTTAAATAATCTATAAATCCTTCAAATGAAAAGACTCCGTATTCTTTCAAATAACGTTCAACAACTCTCTTCTTTCCAATTGAATTGTTGATAATTTGTTTCATAACTTCTAATTGATCACTTGGTTCCAATGTATCCATTTTATATTGTAAGTTATAATCAAAAATAGATAATAACTCTTTATATTCATGTACATTAATATCCCTTCTCTTTTTAGAAAGAACCCTAATGACTTCAATTGTTGCTTCTAAAGCCAAATCATGAAACTCATTTCTGATTAAGTTATATTTGTCGTAGAAGGTGTCATCGATAAAATGACCACCTTGTACAACCATTGTTACGCCACCTGATTCATAATCATAATCATCTTCAGGCATTGTCGCAATTAACTCATCTCTTTGTTCTTGTAAAGATTTGATTTCTTCTGCTAACTCTTCTATTCGTTTACTCTTTGTATCTAATAAAGAATCATAAGTATTAATTAACTCATTAACATCTTTATCTATTTGTTTTCCTACTTGTTGCGATAATTTGATAATAATTGTCCCTAAAAAACCAACAAGGACAATTAATGCAACAACAATAATAACAAAATCCATAATATTAGCTTAATAATGGGTTAAAGAATAATAATAAGAAAACAAAAGCAAATAATAGAAGTAATAAGATAGCAAGTACAACTGCAATAATCATTACAGATTGTACAACATCACTTTTTGTTTCAGGGTTTCTTCCTACTGATTCAGCAGTTTTTGCTCCAATTAACCCTAAACAAATACCTACACCTAAAAACGCAAGTCCTATCATCCATCCAATTGAACCTAGAACAGCTCCCATAATTTCTTCCATACTAATATCTCCCTCCATTTATTAACTATGATAAATATTATCAAACGACATTTGTTTTATAACCGTTTCACTATCATCATCTGATACTGCGATTAATTCTACTTTAATATTTGTAGCTGATTTTAAAGCTTCGTTATTTCCAGTCAAGCTAAATTCAAGTAATTCACCTGATTTACTATAAGAATTTGCTGTTACAGCCTTTTCAGCATGAGCAGTATTATTACCAGTCAAACGAACAAATACTTTTTTCTTTGAACTGTAATATCCATCAACTTTAGAATTAATCACAATTGAATTTTGAGTTTGTGTCATAACCGCTAAAGTATTTTGTGGATCACTTGTTGCTGTTTTAACAACGTCATCTACATGATAAACACTACTTCCTGTACTTGTTGTACAGTGACCGATAACAACTTTATATTGTTTACCAGGTTCAAGATTAGTAAATGTATAAGCTGAATCATAAGTAGAAATACTTTGTGTTTGTAATGCAGCTGAATGATTATTTTCATCAGCATCACCTTCAAATAAATCTAAGTAGATTAAACCATATTGACCATATGGGTCACTTGCATAATATGTAACTTTTAAAGATGTACTTGATTTAGAAACACCTCTTAACATAATCATCTTAATAGCATCAACTGCTGATCCGTTAGCGGCAGAACCACCTTTACCACCGGAACCACCAGTTCCTCCAGATCCACCGGAACCACCGATACCACCAAGACCTCCGGCTCCACCGGAACCACCGGAACCACCAGCGACATCAATGTCTACTGTGTTGTTATCTTTATTTTCTGTTTGAATATCTTGATATTTATCAGCATCAAATTGGTTGCTTGAACCAATGACTGTTTTTGTATCAATTTCTTTTCCATTAAATGTTAATTTTTCTTCAGCTATATTAAATGATAAATTATCACAATTAACTGTTGTTGGTTTAACTGTTTTTAAATTGATTTTATCATTTGATAAAATCGCATTTCCTGCTTTATCTAAAACGATATACAAGAAATTTTCAGTTTGAAATTCATTATTTGAATCTTGAATAGTAGGAGAAACAAGTAAATAAATATCTTTAGCTAATTTATAAAAACTTGTTTCACTCATACTTTCAACTTCATATCCATCGATGAGTTTCACCGCATCACTGTTTTCAGTGATACGGTATCCACTCCCAAATACTCTAAGTCTTGAATCCACATAAGAAATCGTATTTGGACCCAAATTATATTCCTTATCACCATTGGCAGTAAGAATATAATCACCATTCCATTTTTTCTTTACTACACTCGAACCCTTTGTAAGAACTCGATCATAATCTTCATCATAGAATAATCCAGAACCATTAAAATTAACCGTAAATGATTCTTCATTCATGATTGTATATCCAAAATATGCTAGACAACCTATTAATAAAGCGATAGCTATACCGAAGAAATTAATAGAAAACTTAGCTTTTTTATTTAATTTTCTCATCTATCTCCACCCCTTTACTAATATACATAAATATCTGAATATGTTGATACTTTTTCATATTTACCATCACTGCTAGCTCTGTAATAAGTAACAGTTACATTGTAAGTACCTTTATTTTGTAAAACTGTATCAAGTGTTAATGTAAAGTAACCACCTGTTTTTTGAACAAACAATGGATGTGCTTGTTTATCAGTGTTGTTCATTACATTCGTATATGTAACACCATCTTGAGAACTTAAGCTATATTCAACTCGATCAATGTTATTTAATCCAACCGCATTTTTATAAGTAATTTCAGCTTTTGTGTTATCTGTACTACATGCTGCGATTGATTGAGTACCTAAAGTAATACCTGTACTTGATGGTGTTTCATAAACATTTCTTGTATACATTTGTAATGTAGATTTGTTTGCTTCAAAATCATCTTTAGTCAATTGTGTAATCGAACCTTCTAAACTTGTTAAGCCATCTGCCTTACCATCATTGTTTGTATCAATTGCTGAATAAAGAATTAATTGATATTTACTTGAAATACCTGGATTTTGTAAATTGAACGTATATTGTGTTCCTGTTTTAAATGCAACAGGATTTCCATCACTATCAACTAAACCTTGTTCTCCTGAAACTTGATCACTAACATCTGTACGTTCTTCACCATCAACTTTCCATAATTTTGCATAGTAGTATGCTTCATCACTACCTGTATCTGTCATGATCATCTTATATTGATCTGATACATTGAAATTAAAATGTAATGTCATTTTGTCATCTGCATCCGCATCTGCCCACATTTCATCAAAGACGAAAGGTTGAGTAGGAGTACTAATTTCAAATGGAATTAATTTTTCATCGTTTGCTTTCATCTTTTCATTATTTGAATCTAAAACATCATTTCCATCATTGTCAACAACATAAAGGTTGATTGCTAATTGGTACTTACGACCAAATTCTAGAATTCCTTCTCTTCCTAAAGTATCAAAATCAAGTTTTAATTGATCAGACATTGATTTTACATATGGTTTTCCATTTGTACCATATTGTGATGTTAATACAAGTGGACTACCATCTTTCATAACAGGTGATCCATCTTCTTGTAATACTGTGTATTCAACTCTAAATCCAGTAGTTTGCGATAAGTTATATTTAACATCTAAATATTTATTACGATAACTATCGAATTTTACTTTTGCACTTTCATCACTTACATCAACTTTTCCTGCAGTTTGGAATCTTGCTCTAAAACGATTATTTTCTACAGTATTTGTACCAGCAGTAATCAAGTCAACATATTGATTACCTACTTTAGCACGAATCGTCATATAGTAAATCTTATTAATATCTAAACCAGTAATATTAAATGGTTGTAAGTATACTAAACTTTCATCTGAATCAGATACTGAATTCTTTGGAAGTGTATATTCTACAGTTCTAATATAAGTACTATCTGAAGAACTTGGTTGAGAATCAGATTTAAATTTATCATTGTAAATATCTACTAAAATCTTACGATCTCCGCTTTCTTCAGTAATTTGATCAAAACCATAAATTGCTAATCGATCATAAGAAACATGATCTGTATAAGCTTCATATGAACTTATAGCTGCTGATGGTTTTATTGAATCAATTCTATTTAGTATATTAGTATTAGCATTATTAACATATACTCGATTGTTTCCTGATAAGCTATATGCACCTAATTCTTTAGGAATTGCATTTCTAGCAGTATTTGAACTATCAATCATTGATAAACCTGTTTCAGTTGGAGAAAGTGAATAATCAAATTTTAACCAACTAATTAATGATTGAGATTTAAATGTTGCATTAGCATTTAAAAGATTATTTAATTTATTTTCATCTAATTCATTAATTCTAAATAAAGAACCATTAGCTAGAGAAGATGGCGAAATAGATTGTGTTGTTCCTACAGATAAGTATTGATTATCAGCCGCAAAAGCAACATCTTTATTATCACCTATTGCATAATACCAACCTTGATTACCATTATCATATAAAAGTTTTGCATTGATTGTAATATTACCTTTACCTATTATTTTTGATAATGAAGATAAGTTAACAACTGCTTCTTTATTACCATTATTTTCTATAAATGAACGATATATTTTAACGCTTTGATCACCTGCTGTAAATGTTAAGTCAACACCAACAGTATGTCTTGTAACCGTTTCGTCTGCATCTGTTAATCTTACAGTAATAATATTGTTATCAATTTGAGTTGTATCAAAATCTAATCGAACATCTGTAGCATTAACAATATCATCTGTTACTTTTTCTGTATTGTAGTAGAACTGAGTTGATGCTTTTGATGTTTCAGTACTTGTAACATAAGGATTATATTCAAATTCCAATGTTTGTGCACCTGTACTTGTTGGCTTATCTAACCTTAAAGAACTCCATTGATTACTTGCTAATTCTATAGGAGTAAGTGTTCCTCCATTATATTTATAGTTCGTTGATGAACCAAATGTATTATCAACATCTTTAAATGCATATTTTAATTCAACTTTATTAGTATCATCTACATCTTTATAAAGATATGAATACACCGTTGGTGTCACTTTTGGAGTATCTTTACTTGTTGATGATAATACATATTTATTTTGATCTGCCGTAGATAATGAAGCAAATGAATCCATTGAATATGGATAAACTTTTGTAGCTTGTTCTATAGTTTCTTCTTCAGCATAATCAACACCATAAGCAAATGTATAGAAGTGACCACGATCCATCTTGTCTGAATAAACAACGTTTACTCCATTTTGAATCGAACTATTTCCACTACCAAATAAGATAGCTACTTTTGGGAATGAATAAGACGCTGATGAAATACCAAATTCTTTTTTATCAACGATTTTATCATCATTTGTATCATTCTTTAATTGATGTGTAGAACTATCATAAATTAAATCTTTTGCGTTTGCATTTCCATCAATATCTTTACTGTCAAACGCATATAAGTGAAGTTTACGAGCTAATCTCGCATTATTTGTATAACCAAATTCTAAATAATAACCAACAATTGCATTGTCTGGTAAATTTGTATTTTTTGTTCCACCATAAGTTGCAGCATCTTGATTTAAGATAGCTGTTGCTGTAATTTGTGATGATATTTGATCCATCGTTGGTAAAGTTGGTGGTTGTGCTGTTCTAGTAAATGTTTCACTTCGTTTTGAAGCTAATGGATATTCATTAACATATCCTGAAACATTTGCATCTGTTTCTTTACCGTCTTCATCTGTATATTTTGTTAAATTAGGCATTGTTTTTGTATAATCGTAAACACCTTGAATTTGAATATAGTATGAATTTGATGTTAATGATTCAGTTGTTAAACCGAATGTTGTTTCATCAATTGTTGTTGTACTTGTAACAAATTTACTTGTTAATGTACTTGTCCTTGCACTTGTATCTTCATCAGTATAAACAACTTCGTTTCCTAATTGTTTATTTGTTTCTGCATCATATAATCTTAAAATAACTTGAGATAAGTCATTTGCATCAGAACTTCCAGCTAAAGTTACACTACTTTCAGCTGATTCAAAACTAAATTTTTTCGAGAATGCTTTACTTGTATCTCCTGAATCTTCAAATTTAGCACGCAATGTTTTTAGTTCTCTTGTTTTTGCCGTTACATGTCCAAGACTTAATAAGTGATAATTAGTAGAATCATGAACATCAACATAGGCACTGACATCCATTCGATAAACTCTACCACTCTTTAATCCCGATTCATTAATTGCAATTCTTATTTGTGAATCATCTTCACTTATTTTAGAAGGATCATTTATAATGATTGACTTTTCATAAATGCCTTCACACATCAAATCAATACGAATTGGATTTGCGGATAAACCACTTTCACTTGTATCAATACTTGAACCGTTTTTAGAAATAACAATATTTCCTAATAAACTACTTGTATCTGTTGAAGTAAGTGAATCTTGATATGAGACAGCTGGTAATTGTGAACCTACTAACGTGAAATCATTTGAAACAGCTGATTCAATTTCTACATCTTTTTCATTATCGTTGTATCTAGCAATTACTTTAAAACGATAAACTTGACTTGATCTAATTTTTTCTCCATCAAGATAAAGCATAGTTGTTTGTTTTGATTTTGCTGGATCAACTTCAATATCTTTTACGACATCATTATTACTATCATAAACTCGATAAATATATGAAGTAATCGCACTATCTGGATCTGTTACATTTCCACCACTTAATTCAAATCCCCAGCTTTGACGGTTAGCAATTGCTGAAGGTGAACCTAATGTTGGTGTTTGTTTTAATGTTGCTAAGAATAATGCTTGTTGAGAAATATAATTTTGTGTTTCTCCATTTTCTTGCATTGTTACAACAACTCTTGCTGTATAAACCGTATTAGAATGCATTTGAGTTTGATCATCAAATTTTAAAGTTGCTGTTTCTTCTTTACCATCATTTTTAAATGTATATGTTTGTGTAATGTAATTAACTTTGCTATCTGTTGGATCAAATTCTCCAGCTGCTTGTTCTGGTGTTAATAAATAAACTGTTACAGATTTTGCTGTAGAATAAGATTTTTTATCAATTGATACTGTTGCACTATCAACTGTTACACTATCTTTATCAAGAACAACCCCTAATGAATCAGTATAGAATGTTTTTACAACGAATTCACGTTTTGTAGAAACACCATCCATTAAGTAATGACCACTAATAGATAATTGATATTCTGTGTCTGGTTTTAACTGAGCGCCGTTTTTGAAATCCACTTCTAGGTCAGCTGTTGAGCTAAAGTCAGATGATGAGTTACTGTTATCAACACAAGCGATTTCTTCTCCAGTACCATCTTCATATAATTTGATAGTTAAATTACCATCCATCATTTCATTTTTATCAGTTACTGAATATGTACCAGTAAATCCTGTTGCTGAAACAGACCATTTTTTAATTTGTACTGTAGGAATTTCAGTGGTAAATGAACTTTGATTTGTAGCATCTGTACCATCTTCTCCATC
>JAUNWT010000032.1 GCA_030540195.1 Bacillota bacterium
AATGATGTTTAATTCTTCCATTTAACTTGTACAGTTTTTATACTAACATCAGATTGTTTTAAAAGAATCTTTTACTGTTATTGGTGTATAGTGTAATGTTGTTGCATAGAGTTCTACGACTGTTCCTTTTGGTACATAGAAAAGTTCACACTTTTCTATATCATAGTCATTTCCAACCATATCTTGTCTTTTTCCAATAGCAAGAATGTAGTCTGTTACGGCAATGATTGTTTCACTGCATTGATGATATTC
Source organism: Bacillota bacterium (assembly GCA_030540195.1). Taxonomy (GTDB): domain Bacteria; phylum Bacillota_I; class Bacilli_A; order Erysipelotrichales; family Coprobacillaceae; genus Faecalibacillus. Next base: position 253 of record JAUNWT010000032.1, read on the forward strand.
TAAACCATTTAATACTTCATTTTTACCAGTAACGACTCCTGCCATGACATCTAAATAACCATAAACATCATTGATCAATGCTTGCATACAAGGCATTTCTTCTAATGCTTGAACACTTGTATCATAAGCATTTATATTTTGATAAGTTGAAGCATACGCAATAGCTTCTTGCATATCTTGTTTGATGATTTGTCCATATTCTTTAAACGAATCATCAAGTTCATGAATTTGGTAATCTGGATTTAATGTTCTTATCTTTTCTAACATTAGTCTAAATCTTCTCCGTTTGAAGTGTAAACCTTTTTACAATATTCAAAGGAATCTTTCTTATAACGTTTATATGTTCCATTACCAAAATCATCAACATCTACATAAATAAATCCATAACGTTTTCTAATTTCTCCAGTACCTGCAGATACTAAATCAATACATCCCCACCAAGTGTATCCCATTAAGTCTACACCTTCATCAATACCTTCGCTCATTGCTTTAACATGTTCTCTCATGTAATCGATACGATATTGATCATGAACTGTACCATCTTCTTCTAAAGTATCAAAAGCACCTAACCCATTTTCACAGTTCATAAGAGGAATTTGATATCTATCATAGATTTCATGCATAAAGAATTTTAATCCTTTTGGATCAATTGCCCATCCCCAATCAGATTCTTTTAAATATGGGTTTTTCTTTCCCATGAAATTTAAGTTACCTGTTGCTTCTTCACCATCTAAATGTGTTGTTACACAGTTTGAGAAATAATAAGAGAATTCAAAGAAGTCAACTGTACCTTCTTTTAAAGCTTTTGTATCTTCTTCTGTAATATCTAATGTGATATTTAATTCTTTCCATAAATGTTTAGCATAGCTTGGATAATATCCTCTAACAAAGACATCTCCTGCATACCAAAAGTTTGTTTGCATTTCTTTTTGATTAGCAAGTTCATCTTCTGGATCACATGTTAATGCATGTGTGAAAATACCTGCTTGCATACATCCAATTTTTTTATCTGGATAGTTATCATGTAAGTATTTAACTACTTTTGCACTTGCTACTAATTGATTATGTAATACTTGATATTGTCTTTGTACTTCTTCTTGATTACTTGAATCTAAAATAGAAAATTGAGCAGCATTGATTTCATTGAATGTTGACCAATAAGTTACTTCTTGGAATTCATCAATAGATGCTTTACCAAATTCAACGAATTCATCAATTAAAACTCTGTTTTTCCAGCCACCTAATTCTTCAATATAGAAAGCAGGCATATCATATTTATATAAATGAACTAATGGTTCAATTCCATATTTCAAACATTCTTTAAATACATTATGATAGAATTCTACCCCTTCTGGATTAATTCCTGCTTTAATTCCTTTTGGGAAAATTCTTGCCCATGATAATGTCATATTAAATGCTTTAAATCCTAATTCTGCAAACATTGCAATATCTTCTTTATAATGATGATAAAAATCAGTTGCTTTATGATTAGGATAAAATTCATCAGGATTAATTGCTAATTTAGCCCCTTCTGGTAAATTACAATTTTCAATCATTGCTGGTGTTTTACCATAAGTTCCATCTGGCATGATATAAGTTGCCATACGTGGTTCATTCACATTTCCACCTGTATGATAATCTGTCATATTTGGAGATTTTCCACCTTCGTCCCAACCACCTTCACATTGGTTAGCACTAATATCTCCACCCCATAAAAATCCTTTTGGAAAACTCATTTTTCTTCCTCCTTTGTTTTATAATCTATCATTTAAACTATTTATTTGTTGCTTTATAAATTTAAGCATCAAGCTTAGTGTAAACGTTTTCCCATTTCTGCTTATATACTATAATGATTTATTATTTTTTTCTACATAAAACCTTGTCATAATATGTGCCGTTTTTTTATCGTTTTCTAATATTCAAGGTAAAAACAAGCTCATTTGAGCTTGTTAATCAAGGTCTTCTCCGTTAGAAGCAATAACCTTTTTATACCAATAGAATGAATCTTTTCTTGAACGATGAAGATCACCATTACCTTGATCATCCATATCTACATAAATAAATCCATATTTTTTATCCATTTGTCCTGTTCCCGCAGAAACTAAATCAATACATCCCCAAGTTGTATAACCAAATAGATTAACGCCTTCTTCAATGGCTTTTTTCATTTCTTTAATATGTTCACGATGATATTCAATACGTGCAGGATCATGACAAATTCCATCTTCACCTTCTGTTTCAATTAAACCAATACCATTTTCTACATCAAACATTGGTGCATTATAACGATCATTAATCAAATGCATTAAATGTCTAAACCCAACTGGATCAATTTGCCAACCCCATGCATTTGCTTTTAAATAAGGATTTTTAACTGTTCCTAAAACATTTCCTGCAGTATGATCATTTTCTTCAACTTTATGTGTTGTGACAACACCTGAAGCATAATATGAAAAACCAATGAAATCTGATTTACCATTCATTAAATCTTCTTTATCTTGTTCTGTAATTTCTGGTGTAATACCATATTTTTCCCAAATTCTTTTAGCGAATGGTGGATAATATCCTCTCATTTGTGTATCAGCGCTATAACAGAAGAAATCTTGGAAGTTTTCATAACGTGCAATAGCATCTAATGGATCGGGTGTTAATGGATAAGACATATTTCCACAAATCATACATCCTACTTTAAGATTAGCATCAATTTCATGGGCAACAATGGTTGCTCTTGCAGCAGCTACTAATTGGTTATGTAAATAAATTAAATTTCTTTGATTTTTTTCTGTCTTTTGACCGTCTCTTGGCATAATGATATTGATTTCATTAAATGTCATCCATTTATTGACATAATCTTTATATTCTGTAAAACATACTCTTGCAAATTCAACAAACTCATCAATCATCGCACGATTACGCCATCCACCATGTTGTTCTAATAATGAAACAGGTTCGTCATATTTATATAATGTAATGACAGGATCCATACCATATTCTTTCGCTGTTTTAAAAACATCTCGATAGAATTCAACACCTTCTTGATTGACTCCACCTTTAATTCCATGTGGATAAATTCTAGCCCATGAAATAGAAGTATTAAATGTTGTATATCCCATTTCTTTAAATAACGCTAAATCTTCTTTATAACGATGATAGAAATCACTCGCTACATGATTTGTATAATGTAAATCATCAAAGAAAGCAAACTTACATCCTTCTTCTAATTCATCAACAGCTTCCCAATTACGATGTACTCTTTTACCATCTTTATCTAAATACCAAATTTGTCTTCTTTCTTTTGTTGATCCTGCTGTACAATAATCAACTAATACAGGTGATTTTCCTCCTTCATTCCAGCCACCTTCAATTTGAGCAGCACTAATTGAACCACCCCATAAAAATCCTTTTGGAAATCCCATTTTCTAATCCTCCTTTAATATTTCTATTGCTTCTTTTACTGATGAGACAACATAGGTTGTTTCTTGTTGAATATCTTTTGGTGATGTTTTAAATGTAAATGAATGATCTACAACTTTAAACATCTCTAAATCATTATAACTATCACCTATTCCTGCTGTTTCATCATTGATTAATTCTTCTAATTTTAAAATTCCTTGTCCTTTACTACATCCTTTTTTTACAATATCAATTGCATTTACATTTTGAAAAGCATGTAATAAAGGATAATCTTTATTAATTTCATCAGTTATTTCTTTAGCTCTTGTAGATTCAATTAATGAAAAACTATAAATTTTACGATTTTTAAATTCATCAACTGAATCGAATTGTTTGATATAACTTGGTGCACCCTTTGGAACATGTGCAAAATATAAATAATCTTTATCTAAACAATGTGGACCCGCAATCGTTTCATTTTCATATTTTTGACAAACTTCTTTTACTAAATCAAAAGGAATCTCTTGTCCATAAACAACTTGATAATCCTTATCTAAAACAAGTCCCCCTGTACAAAGAACATAATAATCAGGTTTGATTTTGCCTTTCATTAAAGCAAGTACACCACCAAGTGGTCTACCTGTACATAAAGCAAATTTATTACCTGATCCTTGAAATACTTGAATTGCCTCTATATCTTCTTGATGGAACCCCTCTTTAAAAAAGAGGGTTCCATCAAAATCACTAAATAATATTTTACTCATAGGCTTCATCCGCTTTAAAATGAACACCGGCACTCATTCTTGCTTTTGTCGCAATATCCATCGCTATCAAGCTTTTTTCCATCATTTCATTTGCCTTATCAAAATCTTTATTCTCAATCATCTTAACGAATTCTTTAAATTCATAAATCATTCGATGCGTATCACCTTGTAAATCAAACTCTTCTTCTCTTTGATCATTATATAAAACCTTAAATCCTTTTAGAACATTGGCAGGTGTTTGAATACTAATACATCCTTGATCTCCTTGAATACTTGTCGCAATTGGTGCTTTACAATCCTTTGCTCCAATACATACAGCTTTAAAACTTCCATAATCTAAAGTAATAATTCCTGAAGTATCAATATTCTTTTCAATATTGGCCATATAATTTACTTTTAATGGTTTACCAAATAAAGCAACCATTAAATGAATATTATAAATATTTAAATCCATTAAAGCTCCTCCTGATTTTGTATAATCAAAAGCAGGTTGAATAATTCCTTCTTTAAAAGCATTATATCTAGAAGAATATTGTGAATAGTTTGCTGTTACGATTTTGATATTTCCTAATTCAGGTAATTTTTCTTTTATCTTTAAAACATTCGGTAAATATTGTGTAGAAATAGCTTCCAATAAAAATAAATTCTTTTCTTTTGCTATTTGGCTTAATTCTTCTAATTCCTCAACTCTTGACGTAAAAGGTTTTTCACAAATAACATGTTTTCCTTTTTCTAATGCTTGTTTACACATTTGATAATGAAGATGATTAGGTGTTGCAATATACATAACATCAATATCATCATCATTTAATAATTCATCATAATTTAAATAGGCTTTTTTTACATGATTTTCTTTCGCCATTTGTCTTACTTTATCAATCGATTTTTCCGTAGAAGCAATCGCTTCTAACTCAATACCTTCTACTTCATGAATAAAAGTAAACAAACCTCGAACAATCATTCCTGCCCCTGCGATACCCAAACGCATGTTATTTAGCCTCCTTAGCAACTTCTGTAGCTTGTTCTAGTATTCTTAATACTTCTAATACTTCTTCATCTGCCACTACCTTTTCTCCATGATTAAAGATCACTTCATAGAGATTATCATAGATCATTCCATAGTCTTGGATTTCTACTGGTACTTTCTTTGTCACATCTTCTCCATTTTCATCGACATAACATAATGTTCCCCAATATTCTTCTGGTAATGGTTCAAAGCTGATTTCTACTGGTCCTGGTTTTGCCTTCAATGCACTTTGATGTCCTAATTGTGGCATGATGAAGCTTCCTTTTCTTCCATGAACGATAAATCTTGGATACTCTAATTTGACATAGAAGCTTGTTTTTACAATTGCTTTCATCTTTCCATAGAATAAATCGATATCTGAATAATCATCTGAATTCCCTGGATTGTCATAACTTCTACAGTCACATACGACTTTATCTGGTACTCCAAATTCTCCTACGATTTGATCGATTGGATGTACTTGTAATCCATAGAGCATTCCTAATCCTTTTCTATCTGCAATGGATGGGCGATAATAATCATAATGCGATTCGATTTCTAACAGTTCTCCTAAGACTCCTGTTTCAATTACTTTTCTCACTGTTCTCATATCTGCATCAAATCGTCTGTTTTGATTTGCCATGACAACGACACCTTTTTCTTTGGCCAAATCAAAGACTTCTTTTGCTTCTTCAACTGACTTAGCAAATGGTTTTTCACATAGACAGTTCTTTCCATGTTCAATGGCCATCTTTGTATAATATGTATGAAATTGATCAGGTGTATTTACAACAATCAAATTCACTTCTTCATCATTCATCACTTCATCGATATCACTTGTAAAAGTTATATCTGGATACCATGTTTCTCTTTCTTCATCACCTACACGGTCTTCCATTCTTCGATAGATATACTTAACTTTGATCGTATCCTTTCTTCTTTCTACATAAGGTAGATGATATCTACACACACTATTTCCAAATCCAATATACGCTACTACTAACATTTAAAGTTCTCCTTTCAATATTTCTTTTATCTTTTTTGTTACTCCTGCTTCATCATTTGAATCAATCACTTGATAAGCTATATCTTTAAGCGGTTGAATGGCATTTTTCATGGCATAGCTATAATGAACATTTTGAAATAACTCATAATCATTCATTTGATCTCCAAAGGCTGCACATTCTTCTTTTGAAAGATGTAAAGTCTTCATTAAAAAATGTATACCAAATCCTTTATTGATAGTTTCATGTTGAATATCCATCCATTCATTTCCTGATGTCATGATTTTTAAATGTGCTGGTAATTCTTTTTTTATAAGTTCTACGTATTTTTCAACATGATGTTGTGGATCATGTATAGAAAACTTAAGAATTCCTTCTTTAATTTCATGAATATCTTCTATAAATGCATATTCATCGTAATGTCGTTCTATTTCTTCTTTAAAAGAAAGATATTGTTGAGGAATATATGATTTTTCTTTTCCTCCAATAACCGGCATAATTTCTGGATATTGTTTTAAGATGTTATAAATTGCTTGAACATCTTGTTTATCCATAATAAATGAATAAAGTTCTTTTTTACCTTTTGTAATAAATGAACCATTTTCACTGATAAAATAAAGCTTATCGCTGTAAGGTAAGAATTGATTGTATAAGTGATAGAACTGATTACCACTTGCAATCACAAAATACATTTCTTTTTCTAATACTTTTTGTAGAACATCAAAGAATTCATCATCAAACTCTTTTTGACTATTCAATAATGTTCCATCCATATCTGTTGCAAGTAAATGAATCATAAGTAACCTCCTTGTCCACATTATATAAGAAAACGTTTACTCAAATATTTGAAGATAAAAAAAAGAAATCCGTTTTCACAAGATTTCTTTCAAATATGAAATTGAATTTCATTATCTTCTAGGTGTGGCCATTTGTGCCCAAGTATAAGCTTTTCCTTTTAAGGTTACTGACATTTGATAGATGTTTTCAGGCCATGTTCCACCACCAAAACCTCCATCACCGATAGCATGAACATCACAACCTGTTTGTTTCATAAGCAATGTCACTTCTCTAATGGTATCTCTATCTGCCGCTTCGACATTACTATTTAAAAAGCTCATTGCTAATGCACCTTTTCGATGTGTATATTCAATCAATTCTCTAATTCTTTCTACAGTAATTCCATGTCTTGATCCTGGTGCAGGGAAATCAATGATATCAGCTCCGTTTTCAATTAATTGATCAATGATTTCTTTAGCATCATAATCAGCTAATGGATCTCCTAATACTTTTTCTACTACACCATCTTCCCATTTACCTGCAAAGATCAACATATCTTCACCACAAATTTCTCTAGCTTTTTTAGTCCAATAGACTACATCTTTAATAGATGTTCCACTTCCAGGATTTCCTCCTAAAATAATGAAGGAAACACCCCATTCTTTACATTTTTCAAGATTTTCTTTACTACAAACCATTCCACCTAAATCATAAAGTTGTATTGCTGCATTATTTTCTAAATCAACATCTTTTCCTGGGCAACCTAAATAGATTCCTACCGGTCTTCCACCTACTAAATCTTTGATTCCTTGATAATCAAATCCTTGAAGTCCCGGACAAGTTTGTGGATTTCTAAAATCAAAACCGTTTAATAAAACCATATCGCCACCAAAGGCAAACATCAATTCTGTACTTGTACAATTTGGAAATAAAATAGGATTCTTTAAATACGTTTGTCCCATTAATACTCTTCCTTCTGATTTAAAAATAGCTTCTTTTAATTGTCTTCCTGTATACGTTTTAAGTTGACTTGCTTTTGCACTAATTAATCTTGTAACATTATCATTTAATTTCATCATAATTATCTCTCCTTGATTAAAGCATAAAAAATATTTTTCTTTTTCTCAATGAACATTTCTTTTTTTAGAATCAAATTTCATTTAAAATTCTAACTCATGAAATTTGATTTCATACTTGTTTGAGTAAACATTTATTTTTATAATTAATTTATTAAGGAGGAAGTTAAAATGATTAAACCAGAATACAAAGATTTAAAAGATTTTCCCGTTTCTAATAAAACAAGTGAAGGTATTCATTATATACCTGCTGATTTTAATAACATAACAATAAGAGCTCTTTATGATATTGAGTATGTAAAGCGTGAAATTCCGCTTTACCTTAATATTCTTGTTCCTGAAAAACAATATCTTGAAGATACTCAAAAAGAAACATATCCACTACTTGTTTATATTCAAGGAAGTGCTTGGAAAAAACAAAATGTAATTGAACATATTGTTCCTTTATCAACGATTGCAAAAAAAGGTTTTGTCGTAGCTATTGTGCAATATCGAGATACTGACATTGCCCCTTTCCCTGCACAAATTGAAGATACTAAAACCGCTATTTCCTTTTTAGTTGAACATCATCAAGATTACCAAATTGATACAAAGAATATCTTTTTAGGTGGAGATTCTTCAGGAGGACATACAGCTATCATGACTGGAATCACTGCCAATCAAAATATTTTAGAACTTGAAGAATTTAAATATGCTTCATCTATTCAAGGTATCTTTGATTTCTATGGACCCACTCTTGTAAATGAAATGCAAAATGAACCCTCTACTCAAGACCATATAAGTCCAACAAGTCCAGAAGGTTTATTACTTGGTGGGGTCAATGTTTTAGAACATGAACAAGAAGCCTATCAAGCTTCTCCATTACCATATATTAAAAAAGATATTCATACACCACCTATCTTAATGATTCATGGCAATAAAGATCGTCTTGTTCCTTTTGGTCAAAGCATTCTACTATATAATGCTTTAAAAGAAAATAATAAGGATGTTACTTTCTATTGTGTTGACCAAGCAGATCATGGTGGTGCTGCTTTTTGGAATGACCAAGTATTAGAAATAACGTATCAATTCTTAAAAGAACATATAAAAAAATAGCTCAAACGAGCTATTTTTTTATTAAATCATCTACTTTAGGATCTAAGATTGTATATTTTTCTTTCCAAATTTCCATATTATTTTGACAGTAAGTATAAAAATCTTCTTGAGAATAATTGATATAATTTTCTAATTTTAAAGGATCATTAATTGTAACTTGATGTTTATTTAAAACTTCAAAAATATCTTTCCAAAGTTCAATACTTTTACTTTCAAAATGAAGTTCTAAATCATTCGTTTTAATGACATATTCTATATCATACATCTTTTCAGGAACAACCTTTAAGCTAATATATCTTGCACACACAAACAAATCAACACTTTCGATAGTATTATATTGTAAATTAATTAAGTCCTGATGATTACAAAAATCTTCTATTTTTAATACATCATCATTAAACTCAACTATTACTAATGGTGCATACTTAGGAATATATCTACTTTCTTGTTTTTTATTACATTTCAAAAAAGCATGGAATATATTTCTCTTAGATAATTGTAAAAAATCTTGTGTATTCATATGCTTATCCCTTCCTTTCTTCACTTATATTATATCATCATATTTATCATGCAACAATATTATTTTTATTATTTTAATGATAAAGTTATATTATTACTAAGTACATAGCTACGTGGTATTAGCCTTATAATAAAATATTCCTACCTAATAATTGGTAAGAATATTTATAATTTATTATTAAATTTAATCTATTTCTTCTCCATTTGTTTCAATAACATGTTTATACCAATAGAAAGAATCCTTTTTATAACGTTTAAATGAACCATTTCCTTCATCATTAACATCTACATAAATGAATCCATAACGTTTTCTTAGTTCCCCTGAAGAAGCAGAAACAAGATCAATACAACTCCATGTTGTATATCCAATTAAATCAACACCTTCATCTACCGCTTCTTTCATCATTTTAATATGTTCTTTATGATAGGCAATACGATATGGATCATGAATAGAACCATCTTCTTCTAATTTATCAAAAGCACCCATTCCATTTTCTACAATTAATAAAGGTTTACGATAACGTCCATAAAGTTCATGTAAAAAATATTTCATACCATCTGGATCAATTTGCCAAGACCAGTCTGTTTGTTTTAAATAAGGGTTTGCAATACCAGATAACATATTTCCTTGAACTTTTTCACCCTCATCATGAGTAGTTATACAGTTTGTACTATAGTATGAATAAGCTAAATAGTCTGCTTTCCCTTTCATCATAAGTTCTTTCTCTTCATCAGAAACATTTAATGTAACACCATAGTCATCTAACACCCTTTTTTTAAAATATGGATATTCTCCATTCATCATAGCGTCTGCAAAGAAATAAAAATTTGTTTGCATATGTTTTTGACTAGCTAACTGATCTTTAGGATCACATGTTAAACCATAAGTAAAAGTACCTGCTATCATACATCCAATTTGATAATCATCACTCATTTCATGTCCAATAATTGTAGCTTTAGCTGCGGCAATTACTTGATTATGTTGTTCTTCAAACATTCTTTGTTTGTCTTCTTGAGTTGCGTTTGGCATGGAATTAAGAGTCATTGTTAAAATATTGATTTCATTGAATGTAATCCAATATTTCACTAAGCCTTTGTACGCTTCAAAAGATACTCTTGCAAACTCAACGAATTCATCAATTAATGATTTATCTGACCATCCACCATTTTCAATGAAAAAAGCCGGCATATCATATTTATAGAAAGTAACAATTGGTTCAATTCCATACTTTTTACATTCAGTAAATACATTTTTATAGAATTCTACACCTTCTTTATTAACTCCACCTTTAATTCCATGTGGTAAAATTCTTGCCCATGAAAGTGACATATTAAAAGCTTTAAATCCCATTTCAGCAAGTAAAGCAATATCTTCTTTATAATGATGATAGAAATCAGTTGCTTTATGATTTGGATAAAATTCTCCTTCTTTGATAATGAATTTCGATCCTTTTGGCATTTGACCACTAAATTGTCTTACTTTCCCAATCGTACCATCTGGTGCTTGATAATAACCATATCTTGGTGTGTCTCGATCTCCACCTAACATAAAATCCGTTTCAACAGGTGATTTTCCACCTTCATTCCATCCACCTTCTACTTGAGTCGCACTTACATCGCCACCCCATAAAAAATCCTTTCTAAAACTCATAATTTTCCCTCCTTGTTTTGCGGTATCGTTATCTCACTTGATAAAAAATAATTGAGAAATCGTTTTCTCCACTAATAAAATATCACTTCTATTGCTGAATGTCAACAAAAAGAGAAAACGTTACCGCATTTTTAGAGAAATATGCTATGATATATATAGGTGATACATATATGAATAAGAAATTATCAATCAAAGATATTGCAGAAATAGCAGGACTAAGTGTTTCTACAGTCTCTCGTGTTATTAATCATAAAGGGCGTTATTCTAAAGAAACAGAAAAGAAAATTAATGAAATTATTAAGGAATATGGTTATACAAGAAGTCAAGCAGCTGTAAGTTTAAGAAATACTAAAAGTATGATTATTGCTTTACTAGTTCCTGATATTACTAATGAATTTTATTCTAAAATTGCTTTTTATTTAGAGAAAGCATTACGTCAACATGGCTATATGTTGTTTATTTGTAATACAGAGAATAAAGATCAAGTTGTACAAGAATGTATACATGAACTTATTTCTAAAAATGTTGATGGTATTATTTCTATGGTTGCAATCAAATCTTTTCCTAAAAGTTTTATGAATAATCCTATTCCTATTATTGGTATTGATTCAATGTGTCCATATTATCCTTTGATTCATAATGATTCTTATCAAATAGCGTATCAATGTACTCAATTATTTATTGATAAAGGACGAAAACACCTTGTTTATATAATTCCTACGGATGCTTCTTTACAAAGTGATATTCCTCAAATAAAAGGTTTTAAACAATGTTTAGCAGATCATTCTCTATCCTATAAAGATAATATTTATAAAATACCAGTAAGAAATGCAAGTTATGAAGATGCTGAATCTTTAGTATATCAACTATTAAATGATGACCCAAAAATTGATGGTATTATTTGTGGTTCAGATAAAATCGCCTTAGGTGCATTCTATGCAGCAAAGAGATTAAATAAAAAAATACCCGAAGATATTTTAATTATTGGAAATGATCATACATTATTTTCTCAACTTTCTTCTATTTCAACTGTTTCTAGAAATAGACAAGAGCTTGCTGAAAAAGCATGTGATGAAATTATTAAAATGAACCAAGATACTTCTTATAAAGGAAAATCACAAATTGTTGATTTTCATATTATTGAACGAAATTCTACGAAAGGAGATAAAAGATGATTCAAGATTTAATTGAAAATGTTAAATTAACACCACAAGAACAAAATATTGTTGATTATATAGATCACCATCCAAAAGAAGTGATGACTTTAAATGCGAAAGAATTATCAGAAAAGATTTTTGTTAGTCCACCTACTATGAATCGTTTTATTAAAAAGCTAGGTTTTTCTGGATATTTTGATTTTCAGCTTACCTTTATTCAAGAGCAAAATATGGCCGCTGAAACAGAACATAAAAGAATTACCAAAGAGAGTCATGTAAGTGAGATATTAGATACATTACCTCTTATTTATCAACATGTTTTTACTGAAACTCAAAAACTAACAAAAACAGATGTTTTTATTAGAACTGTTAATTATATGTTGCAAGCAAAACAAATTGATTTTTATGCTAATGACAATAACTATTCAGAAGTCCAAACAATCGCTTTAAAACTTAATTCGATAGGTATTCGTGCACAAGTATTCAATACCATCAATACTGTTTATTTAGAACACATTAATCCTCAAGAAACAGTTGCCTTTGTAGTCAGTCACTCTGGAAGTAATAAAACAATGGTTGATGCTGCCTATGCTTTAAGAAAGAAAAGAATTCGTGTTATTGGGGTTACAGGTAGATTATCTCAAGACTTAGAACTTGTTTGTAATGAAAACCTTTATATTGATGCTTATAATCATCATTTACCTCATAGTATTATGCTCTATGGTCTTTCTATTCATTTTATTTTTGATGTTTTATATACTTCTTTATATTTTAAAAAGATCAAATAAAAAATATGGTTATTTACCATATTTTTTTTGATCTTCTTCAATATTACCATGATGTTGTAATGATTTATCTGTGTATTGCATAATTTCAAATTTATTACCATCAGGATCATGAATCCACATTTGCCATGTTTCAGATTGTCCCTTATTTGGTTCAATATCAATTTCAATACCTGCTTTAACTAATTCTTCTCGAGCTTCATGAATATCATCTACCATTAAAGCAAAATGTGAATAACCTAAACGTGTATCAGGTACTTCATGATCTAATTGATGATCTGCTTTAGGGAAAAGTTCAAGATATTGTCCTGGAGCCAATTCAATGAAAATATAAGCAATATCTTTAGGATTTGTTTCAGCTCTTTGAGCCCAAGCACCTCTATCTTTTTTCCCCTTGTATGCTTCATAACGCATTATAATTTTAGCTTTTAAACCTAATTTATTTTCATAAAAATCTCTCATTTCATCCATTTGATCTGTATAAAAAGAAAGATGCATAATTTCATTAAATTTCATACATATTCTCCTTTAAAAAAATAGCATTATTTATGTGATATTTAAGAGAGGAAAAATATCGGTGCATGTTATAAATAATGCTATTTCTGTCTAATTAATTATTTATTTTTTTGTTTTTCTTCGATTTCTTTTAACATATCAATTCGTACTTGATGTCTTCCACCTTCATATTCTCCTGAAAGCCATGCATCTACGATCATTTTTGCAAGTTCGATCCCTACTACTCTTGCTCCAAAGGCCAACATATTTGTATTGTTATGTTGTCTTGATAAAAGTGCACTATAGGGTTCACTACATGTTACACATCTTATTCCATTGACTTTATTTGCTGCTAGTGAGATCCCTACTCCTGTTCCACAGATAACGATTCCTTTATCCACTTCTCCACTTACTACTGCATTCGCTACTGCTTCTCCTGATACAGGATAGTTGAATCTTTCTGTACTGTCTGTTCCATAGTTGACTACTTCATAGCCATATTTTTCTTCTATATATTTTTTGATTTCTTTTTTGTATTCTACTGCTACATGATCATTTCCAATTCCTATTTTCATTTTTCTACTCCTTCTATCTATTGACACTTGCCATTCTAAAATACGTATAATGTCTTCCTTTTAATGAGACTGATAATTGATGAATATTTTCAGGAGATGTACATCCACTAAATCCACCATCACCAATAGCATGAATATCTGCTCCAGTTTCTTTCATTTTTAAAGCTATTAAACGAATCGTATCTGGGTCTGCACATTCTACCGAACTGTTAAGGAAGGTCATTGCAAGAGTTCCTGGTTTATATGAATGTATATATTCTACAAGTTCACGAATCATATCTACACTAATACCATGTCGAGAACCTGGAGCAGGTAAATCAATACAGTCTACCCCTGCATCAATCAATTCTTTAATAATTTCTTTTGCATCATAATTTGCAAGTGGGTCACCTAAAACTTTTTCATTAATACCATCTTCCCATTTCCCTGCAAAAACAAAGATTTGATCTTTATATTTTTGTTTAATTCTTTTGGCCGTTTCAACAACATCTCTAATAGATGTTCCACTTCCTGGATTTCCACCTAAAACAATGAAATCAGCTCCAAGTTCAATACATTTTTTGACATGTTCATCACTTGCAAGCATTCCTTCTCGACGGTATAAAGCTTTTTTTCCACCATCTTCACTACCTGCTTTAGGACATCCTAAATAAATACCAATAGGTCTTCTACATTTTTCTTTTAATTCTTGAAAAGATAAACCACATAACCCAGGGTTATTATCTAAATCATCAAGATCAAAAGTGTTGAGCATAACCATATCAGCACCAAAAGCAAACATTAATTCACTATTTGTAACACCTCTAACTAATCCAGGTCCTGCAAATAGTAAATGTTGTCCCATCACCACACGACCTTCAGATTTAAAAATTGATTCTTTTAAATCCATCGGTGACATTTCTTTAATTTCATCACCTGTCGCACTTATTAAACGTGTTACCATCTTATTTTCCACCTAATTCTAAGGCAAAGTCTAAAACTTTAGCTCCGTTCATCATTCCATAATCTTGCATATTAATAATTTCTACTGGTTTACCTGGATATTTAGCTTTTACATTTTTTAGTTCATATCTTACTTGAGGTCCAAGCAAAATAACATCTGCACTATCACCATATTGATCAATGCTTCCTACTGGATGAGCTTCAATATGTAATTCAATACCTTTTGCAGCTGCTGCTTCATTCATTCTATTAACGAGTAAACTTGTTGACATACCTGCTGCACATACCAATAAAATGTTCATAAATCATTCCTCCTATAATTTTCTCAATTCTTCAATAATTTCTTGATAACTTCTTCCTTTTCCAAATAATGCACTTGTTCCTAATATGAATCCTTTGACTCCTATCTTAGATAACATTTCTATTTTCTCTGGTGAACATGCTCCATCGATCATCACATCATATCCCCCATAGTTCTTTGCTTCCTCTACAAACTTTTTAAATTTTGGTGTTACAAAATCTAAATATTTTTGTCCTGCAAATCCAGGATTGACACTCATTAACATCACATAGTCACATAAATGTAGTAAATCCTTTACTGTTTCAAATGATGTCCCTGGATTCACTGCAATCCCTGCTTTAGCTCCTGCATCCTTGATCATTTGTAATGTTCTACAGGCATGAGGATCTGTTTCTGGATGAATATAAATGATCTTTGCTCCTAATTGAGCAAACTTTTCTACATATTTTGCTGGATTTTCAATCATGAGATGCACATCACATGGTTTTGTAGCTGTCTTACAGATATATTCGATATCTTGTAATCCCATCCCAAAGTTGGGTACAAAGCTTCCATCCATCACATCTAAGTGAAAGATATCGATTCCACCTTTTTCTAGATTTTCTATTTCTGTTTTAAGTGATGCAAAATCTGCACACATCATACTTGGACATAATAACTTTTCCATATAACCTCTCCTTTTATAGGTAAACGTTTTCCTATCTTTTTGTAATTCCATTATAAGAAGATTGAGTAAACGTTTCCACACAAATATATGTCATATATTGTGCCGTTATCTTAAGTCCTTAATTTCATTGAATAATACAGTATTTTCCTTTATAATTTTAATGTAAGGGAGGTTCTTTTATGGCCCAAAAAAGTATTTCAATTAAAGAAATTGCGAAAATGGCAAATGTTTCAGTAGCCACTGTTTCAAGGGTAATTAATAATAACGGCCGTTTTTCAAAAGAAACAAAAGAAAAAGTAGAAGCACTTATTAAAGAATATGGATATACAACAAATATTGCAGCAAAGAGTTTAAGAACATCAAAGTCTAAAACAATTGGTTTAATTGTTCCTAATATAGATAATGCATGGTTTTCTCAATTAGCTTTAGCAATTGAAAAACATTTTTTTGATAATAATTATTCTGTTTTTATTTGTAATACATCTCAAGATGAACAAAAAGAGATTGCTTATTTTAAATCTCTTGATTCAAAAATGGTAGATGGAATTATATGTATTTCAGGAATCGAAGAGATTCCTACTCATTTTTTAAGCAGAGATATTCCTATTGTATGTATTGACCGTAAACCAAAAGATCATAGTGAAGCTTATTATGTAGAATCTAATCACTATTCTGGTGGGTATCAAGCAACTGAAGAATTGATTAATCAAGGATGTAAGAATATTGCAATTTTATCAAGAAATAGATCTTTATCCGTTAATAGACAACGTCTTAAAGGTTATTTAGATGCTTTAAAAGATCATCATCTTGAATCTAAAGAGGAATTACAAATTCTTGTTGATGCGAATCAAGCAAACTATGAAGGAGCAAGACAAGCAATTGATAAGCTGATTAAAAGTGGAATTCCTTTCGATGGGATTTTTGCGACAAATGACTGGAGAGCATACGGTGCACTTGTAGCGTTACAAGAAAACAATATTAAAGTTCCAGAAGAAGTCAAACTTATTGGTTTTGATGATATCTTTATCGCTTCTACATCTCATCCAACACTTTCAACAATTAGACAAAATACACCAGCGCTTGCGAAAACTGCTTGTGATTTATTGCTTAATTTAATGAATAATGAAAATACGGAAGAATTACAAAAAAGATATATATTACCTATCGAAGTTGTTCGTAGAGAATCAACAGCAAAATAAAGGTCTTTCTATAAGATCTTTTTTTGTGTAATTTTTATTAAATACCACCTTTCTAAAGCCTTTCCGTGGTCATCTCGGTGGTCATCTCGGCATATTATAAAAAATAATTTTATAATATGCCTTTGCATTCTGCCATCATATATTTTATTAATTCTAAATTAAAAACCCCTTGGTTGAGAATTCAACCTTGGGGTCTATTTATATATTAATCTACATCATAAGCTACTAAGTCATCAAAAGTTTGTCTACGAATAACTTCTTTAGAATGACCTTGGTATGTAAAGACAACAGCAGGTTTTGGTAATTGGTTGTAGTTAGAAGACATTGAATAATGATAAGCTCCTGTAGAGAACATTGCAAGAATATCTCCTGGTTGAGGATCTTGTAACATAATATCTTTAATCAAAATATCTCCTGATTCACAGTTTTTACCAGCAACTGTTACTAAATGATCTGCTTCTTGTCCTGCTTTGTTTGCGATAACAGCATCATATTTAGCATTGTATAATGATGAACGAATGTTATCTGTCATTCCACCATCAACACTAATATAATCTCTAATATCTCTGATATATTTATAAGAACCAACTGTATATAAAGTAATACCGGCATTACCGACACAATAACGTCCTGGCTCTACTAAAACCATTGGTCGTTTCATTTCTCTTTTATCGAAACCTTTATAGATGATATCCATGATTGTAGAAACAACATCATCGAATTCTAGTGGATGATCACTTGCTGTATATTGAATACCGAAACCACCACCAGCATTTAATTTATTAATGACAATTCCAAAAATATCATAGATTTCATAAGCGATATCTACGAATTTATTCATAGCAAGTACATAAGCTTGAATTTCTTCAATTTGACTTCCTACGTGACAATGAATTCCATCGAAATTAATATGTGGTGCATCAATAACTTTTTTAATTGCTTTTAAATATGTATTATCATGACTTGAAAAACCAAATTTTGTATCTTTAGCTCCTACACGGATATAATCATGTCCACCCGCATAAACACCTGGTGTGATTCTGACTAAACCATTGACCATAACATTTAATTTTGAAGCAATTTCTTCAACAAGTTCAATTTCATAGAAATTATCAATAACGAAGTTTTCAACACCGTTTTCTAATGCATATTGAATTTCTGAAGGTAATTTATTATTTCCATGGAAATAGATTTTTTTAGGATCAAATCCTGCTTTTAAAGCAACAGAGATTTCTCCTGCACTGACGCAATCAATCCCAACTCCATATTCCATAGCTAATTTATAGATTGCTTTACATGAAAATGATTTTGATGCAAATAGTGGTAATGTATTTTCATATTTATCAATCATTTTTGTTTTTAATGTATTAAATTGTTTTCTAATATGTCCTTCTGACATAACATAGAGTGGTGTTCCATATTGTTTTACTAAATCAGTTGCTTTCACATCATCTATGTATAAATCGTTTCCCTTAATTTGTGCAAATTCAGTTTGTAAAACCATTTCTTATCTCCCTAATAAAGTGTTTTTAATGTAAATAAACCAGCTTCTTTATCTTGTAAAGCTTTGGCAGCAGCTAAAGCACCTTGAACAAAGACATCTTTAGATAAAGCTGTATGCTTGATTTCAATAATTTCATCTAATCCTGCAAACATAATTTCATGTTCACCAAAAATTGTTCCACCACGAAGAGCTTGAATCCCAATTTCTTCTTTTTTTCTTTTTTCATGAAGTGAACTACGATCATAAACCGGTGTTGTTCCTTGAATCTCATCTTCCATTACTTCATATAAAAGTTTTGCGGTACCTGATGGTGCATCAATTTTTTGATTATGATGTTTTTCTAAGATTTCAATATCATACCCATTGTCATAAAATTCTTTAGCAACTTGTCTTAAGATTTTAGTGACCATTTGAATTCCAAAGCTTGTATTATAAGATTGGAAGATAGCAATTTCTTTAGAAGATTCTTCAATCTTATCTAATTGTTCCTTAGAAAAACCAGTTGTTGCGAAAACAACTTTTGTTTTATTCTTTTTAGCATAAGCTAAAATATCATCAAGATTGTTTGGATGTGAAAAATCAATAATCACATCCGCACGATCTTGAACTTCTGTTAAATTACTATACATTGCTTCTGGTGCTTTTTCATCAAATTCATAAGAAACCACACCAATTAAATCAAATTCATCTTTTTCTCTCAATTGATGAGCAACTTTTTTACCCATCAAACCATATCCATATAATAATACTTTCATTTTAATACCCCAATTTTTCAAATTCATCCATTGCATCAAATAATGCTTTTTTATTTTCATCAGTTGTTGTAATTAATGGTAATCTTAAATGTTCCCCACATACTCCCATTTTAGCAAGAGCTGCTTTAGGCATGATTGGATTGACATCAATAAATAATAAACGTGAAATAGGATCTAAAGCATAAGCTAATGGTTGAGCTTCTTTAAGATTTCCTTTTAAGATAAGTTGTGTTAATTTTTCTACTGCTTCTGGATATAAGTTAGAAGTTACAGAAATAACACCTTTTCCTCCAGCTGCCATAAATGGAAGAATATTATCATCACATCCTGAATATAAATCAAAATCTAAATCAGCTGTTTTCGCTAATACTTCCATAGCATAAGCAATATTATCTGTGGCATCTTTCATTGCTTGAATATTTTTATGTTTAGCAAGTTCTACAACTGTATCAACTGAAATATTTAATCCAGTTCTTCCTGGTACATTGTATAAAATCATTGGAATATCAACGGCATCAGCAATTGTTGTATAGTGTTGAATTAAACCTCTTTGACTTGTTTTATTGTAGTAAGGTGTTACGACAAGAATCGCATCTGCTCCTTTTTCTTTAGCGTAACGTGCTTTCTTTAAAGCTGTTTGTGTATCATTTGAACCAGCTCCACAAATAACTTTCACACCTGTTCCTTTCGCAAGTTCTAGTGTCATATCTAATAATTTGAATTCATCTTCAATCGTAATAGTAGCTGTTTCACCTGTTGTTCCATTAACAAGTAACGCTTGTACACCACCATCGATCATTCTTTGAACTTGTTTTTTAAATCCTTCAAAATCAATGTCTCCATTATCAAACATTGGTAATACAAGTGCTACGGCACTTCCTTCAAAAATTGTCATATTTATTTATCCTCCTCGATATGAAATCTTTCTTTTAATAATTGAATCGCTTGATCTAAATTTTCTTTATCAATAACTAAAGAAATAGTTCTTTTACTTGTTGTAATTTGATAAAAATGAATATTAGCTTGTCCTAAGACATCAAATACTTCAGCTGCTAAACCTGGTGTTGTTTCCACCAATTTTCCCCCAACCGCAACTTTAGCGTATTTTCTAATTTGATAAATTTGAATTTGTTTAAATTCATCTTTTAATTTCATGATTGCTTGATTAAGTTTTAATTGGAATTCTTGATCTAATGTAATTTCAATTTGTACAAAATCTTCAACAGTAACCTGTGAAATCATATCTACATTAATTTCTTCATCTTTTAATATAGAAAAGATTTTCGCAATCATTTTAGGATGTTTTGGTACATTTAATAACTTAAGTTGAATGATTTCTCTTTCACAACTTATGGCTTCAATAATATCGTTCATAATTTCCTCCCTATATTTTATTCATCCTCTTATAAAAAGTGACAAATAAAAAATTGCAATGAGTATCATTGCAACAAAAAAATTCGTTATCAATGATAGCTCCCCATTACCTTTAGATAATGACAGTTGAATAGGTCTTCCCTAGACACCCAAGATTCTACCTCATGCAATAGATACAATCTTTCGGCAAGTGCTCCTCCTTCATTACCTTGTTGCATCAAATAATAATAATCTCATAACATCTTGCGCCTCTATCTTTATTTGAATAGATTTTATCACATCTTTAAATAGTATACAATAATAAGCCTTATTATTTTTCATTTAGGGGTAATTTTGGTATGATGAACATAAGGAGGGATATCTATGTTATTTATTTGTTATCCAAAATGTTCTACATGTAAAAAAGCAAAAAAATTCTTAATGGATCATCAAATAAAATTTGATGAAAGACATATTGTTGAAGAAAAATTAAGCAAAGATGAATTAAAAGCACTTTATTTAAAAAGTGGTTTACCACTTAAAAGATTCTTTAATACATCAGGTAATCTTTATAAAGAAAAACATTTAAAAGATGTTTTACCTACTTTAAGTGAAGATGAACAATTAGAACTACTTTCTACAAATGGAATGCTTGTTAAAAGACCTATATTAGAAACAGAAGATAAAGTTCTTGTTGGTTTTAAAGAAGATCAATATAAGGAACTTCTCTAATGCCTGCTGGATATACACATTATTGTTTTGGTAAAGATGTTTATAAACATCTTGATGATCAAAATATTAAAGATTTATTACTTAGAAATGAAAATTGTTTTTTAATTGGTCTTCATGGTCCTGATATTTTCTTTTATGAAAGATGGAATAAAATTGCAAGAAAGATGCATCAAGAAAAAGCTAATACTTTCTTTGAAAAAGCACAAGATATTATTCATAGTGAAGCACAACTTGCTTATATTCTTGGTTTTATTTGTCATTATTTATTAGATAGTCAAATGCATCCTTATATTAAAAAGATGATTAAAAATACAAAGATGGATCATTTTGAAATAGAATCTGATTACGATCGTCTTCTTTTAAAAAGAAATCATCAAGATCCTTTACATAAAGAAATCTATGAACATATTCACTTTAAAGAAAAAGAAATATGTACTATTCAATCCTTTTTCCCTGAACTTTCTTATGTAGATATTGAAAAAGCACTTAAGGGATTAAAGAGAATTGATCATTTATTAAAAGCACCTGGCTTTTTAAAAAGAGGACTTATTTATGGATGTTTTCATCTCACATTCAATTTTCATAAGCTTCAAGGTTTGATTATTAACTATCATCATAATAAAGAAATGGAAAGATATAATGATATTCTTGATAAAATCTACCAACAAGCATTAAAAGAAGCTCTGATCTATCTTCCGCTATATATTCAAAACTATAAAAAACACGCTCCTTTACCAGAGCGCTACTATCATAACTACAAATAGTGCATCGCTTGATGCACTATTTTCTATAAATCAAAACCATCTTTGAAAGCTTTACCAACATTTTCTCCTAAAACACGATACGTATTATTCACCATATCAAAAGCAATAATTTCCATCTTATCTACATCAATCTTACCATTTTCATCTAAGTAATCTTCATCAATAGAAACATTTACCACATTTCCAATTAAATTCCCATCTTCAAAAGATTCAACCGTACATTCTAAAGTAAGTGGATATTCTTCAATAATTGGTGCATCGACGTGTTTTGATGGTGTTACATGCACACCACTTTTTTCAATCTTATCTTCTTTATTTCCAGAAACAACACCAAAATAATCAGAAATCTTTTCTGTTTTCTTTGTCGCAAAAGATAAAGTAAAAGCTTTCTTTAATTCTAAGTTATCTGTTGTTTTATGTTTAGAAAGTGATACATAAACTTGATTATAATCATAAACACCACCCCAAGCAGCATTCATAACATTGGCCTTACCATCTTGATCATATGTTGCAAGCATTAAAACAGGTAAAGGCATAAATTGCATTTTATCTCCTAAATCTTTTCTCATATATATAATCCTCCTGTGTATTTCTATTATATCACTTCTTAAATTTGAAACAAATTTGAGACAAATCAACTAGTAGACTTTGATATAATAAAAGTGTTATCGGACCCTCCTTGAAAGGAGGTGAAGTTTGTGCTTTTAAATATATTTTGTTCTGTCGTGGCAGGCGTAATGACTTATTACATATGCAAAGGGTTAGACAGATATTTCAAACGATAACTAGCCTCGTGTTAAATGTTCACGCTAAAAAACAAGAAAAGGTTAGAGTTGCAGCTCTAGCCTTTTCGTTTTGTGATGTTTGTGCTTTTAAACTTCGTTAATATTATAGCATTGACTTTTACGATTATCAATGATTCTTCTTATTTTTAGTATCCAATTTAGAAGTTAGCACGATTGTTTTAAAATTCTAGAATCACTTCTTAAATTTGACACAAATTTGAGACAAATCAAGTAGAAGACTTTGATATAATAAAAGTGTTATCGGACCCTCCTTGAAAGGAGGTGATATCACAATGTTTTTGAATTTAGTTTGTTCTGTCGTGGCAGGCGTAATGACTTATTACATATGCAAAGGGTTAGACAGATTTTTCAAACGATAACTAGCCTCGTGTTATTGTTCACGCTAAAAAACAAGAAAAGGTTAGAGTTGCCGCTCTAGCCTTTTCGTTTTGTGATATCTAATGTTTTTGAATTTCACCAATATTATAGCATTGATCTCCATGAGTATCAACACATACATATTGCATTATAGTGATTTAATATTATTTATAATTGGCGATTTTTTTAATTCATCTTGTCGTTTTTTACCATTATCACCATCAAATAAATGCTGTTTTTTATAAAGTGAATCCTCTAACTCATTTTCTATACCAAATACAATTTGTAGAATATGTTTTACTTTAATATCATAAGGATTATTTAATAATTGCATCCCACATGTAGGACAGAAAGTAACAATAACATCTGCATTTACTTCTTTTGCTTCAGCTATTCTTTTATCGACATAAAAGCTTTCATATTGAGGACGATAATGTTGTGCTCCACCACCTGTTCCGCAACATATACTTGTATTTTTATGATGTTTCATTTCTACACAATTAAAGTTTTCTTTTTCAAGTAGTCGTCGCATTCCATTAGCAAAAATATTATGATTATGAATACGATCACTACAGCTATCATGGAACGTATAGGTTTTCCCATCATTTTCGATACCAATATCAAGAATATCATATAAAGAAATGACTTCGATATTACTCCCCTTAAAAGCTCTATTTAATGAAAAATAACAATTGGTACATGGGGTTACTACTTTTTTGATTCCGTGCTTTAAAGCAAATTGTAATAAATGATTATTATGTTCTTTTTCTCTTTCATTTAAACAATATGTAATAAGTGGCTCTGAGCAACAACCATTCCACATTCTTTGACAGATGTTGTTGTAAAATAAATATTTAAATGTTTCGAGCGTTGATTTAGGAATAAAACAATTATCAAGACATCCTGGAAAGAAAACAGATTCAACAATTTCATCTTCTTTTATTTCATAAGGTGAATAATCAATATGATAAAAATGGCGATATTCTTTAAAAAGAGTATTACTTCTATCAGGAGATGTTGTTGAAAGTAATGTATTTTCCTTTCCTTTAAGATCATTTTCTCTTTCTTCTATAAATACCTTTCTTGGACTAAGATGTTTTGGACATACTTTTTCACATAGACCACAAACCATGCAAGAAGATGCGATTTCAAACGAAATATCTCGATTTACCAGTTGTTTAACTGGACCAACTTCTTTTAAGAGTGCACAATCTCTTGCACATAAATTACAACCTAAACAATTTTCTTTAATTTCTTCTTTAAATGTCATAACCTTTTCCTCACTTTATATTTGATATATCAATATATCATAGTATAACTTTGGTATATCAATTTGTCAACGCTTTGATATATCAATATAATGATAAATAATGTATAATATTTACAAAAGGTCAACTAGAAAGGAAATAAGTGTATAAATAAAATCAACATTTTTACGAAAAAAAAGACGACTTAAAAACA
>JAUNWT010000129.1 GCA_030540195.1 Bacillota bacterium
CCCAAATTTATACAAAACGATACGTTTTTGAGACAAATATTCTATTATCATTTTATCTTTCCTCTTTTCCTTCTTCAATGGACGTTTAGTCCAAAGAAAAAGACCTTATGATTTTCATCATAAAGTCTCATTATATTATTCTGTCGCAAATTGACTATAGTAAAGTTGATGATAATAACCATGTTTTTGAAGAAGTTCTTCATGATTACCTACTTCTACAATATGTCCTTGATCCATGACAATAATCTTATCCGCATTTTTAATCGTTGATAAACGGTGAGCAACAATGAATGTTGTTCTTCCTTTCATCATTTCATCAAATGCTCTTTGAATTTGTAATTCTGTACGGGTATCGATTGAACTTGTTGCTTCATCTAAAATCAACATCGGTGGATGTGTCAACATAATACGAGCAATACAAACTAATTGCATTTGTCCTTGTGACATATTTCCTCCATCTTCTTCTACTAAAGTATCATATCCTTGAGGAAGTGACATGATATATTTATGAACACGTGCTTTTTTAGCGGCTTCAATAATTTCTTCATCAGTAGCCTCTGGTTTTCCATAAGCAATATTTTCTTTGATTGTTCCTTTAAATAACCAACTATCTTGTAAAACCATACCATACATTTTTCTTAAATCATCACGATTCATTTCTTCAATATCAACACCATCAATTGTAATTTTTCCTTTTTGTGGATCATAGAAACGCATGAGTAAGTTAATTAAAGTTGTTTTTCCACAACCTGTTTTACCTACAATAGCCGTCATTGTTCCTGGTTTTGCTTCATAATTAAAATCTTGAATAAGTGGTTTACTTGGATCATAGCTGAAATTTAAATGATCTATGACAATATGTCCTTGTTTATTTTCAATGATTTTTGAAGTACTTAATTCTTGAATAGTTTCTTCATCTAATAAGGCAAAAACTCTTTGACTGGCTGCTATTGCTGTTTGCATTTCTGACATAACTGAAGAAATTTCATTAAATGGTTTTGTATATTGGTTGGCGTATGTTAAAAAGCTTGAAAGAATACCAACTGTAAATGACCCATTTAATACTTGAAAAGCTCCATAAATACCAACAGCAGCATAAACAATACTATTGACTAAACGTGTTGTTGGGTTAATTAAAGCTCCATAAAATTGAGAAATAACCCCACTTTTATGCATACGATCATTGATTTCATTGAACTTTTCTTCATTTTGAACTTGATAATCAAAGATATTCACAATCTTTTGATTTCCAATCATTTCTTCACAAAAGCCATTCATTTCTCCTCTTAATGCAAGTTGTTCTTGGAAATAAGAATGTGTTCTTTTAACAATCAAAGATGCTACAAGTAAAGATAGTGGTGTAAGTACAACAACAATCACGGCTACTGAAAAATGAATATAAGCCATAATTAAGATTGTTCCTACAATTGTCGCAATCCCTGTAAGTAAAGACGTAAAACTTTGTAATAAACCTTGTCCAATAAGATCAATGTCATTAATCAATCTTCCTAAAATATCTCCATGGCTTGTCCCATCAATATATTTTAAAGGAAGGACTTGAATTTGATCAAAAACTTTGTTTCTTAAATCATTCGTAATATTATACGTAATAGTATTGGTAATTTGTCCCATGATCCATTGAATCAATGAAATAATTAAAACAACAACCCCAATAAAAATTAATTTATTAAATAAAGCTTGAAACTCTACTTGATTTTTACCAACTAATAAATCAATAGCTTGTCCTAATAAAACCGGTGTAAGAAGTGTAAAAATAACTGAAACAATAGATAATACAGTAAGAGTAATAATTAAAAATTTATAAGGACTGCAATAACTTAATAATCTTTTAATTGTCTTTTTATCCATTTGCATCACCTTCTTTACTATTTTGAGATTCATAGATTTCTTGATAAACCTGACAATCTTTTAATAATTGTTCATGGCTATCAAAACCAACAAGCTCCCCATGATATAAAACCATAATACGATCACATCTTTTTAAAGAAGCTGTTCTTTGTGAAATAACGATCTTTGTCATTTCCTTTAATTCTTGTAATTGTTTTTGTAAAGCCGCATCTGTGGCATAATCAAGGGCACTTGAACAATCATCTAAAACAAGAATATCTGCTTGTTTATAAAGTGCTCTAGCAATGGTTAAACGTTGTCTTTGTCCACCAGAGAAGTTTTTACCACCTTGTACAACTGGACTTTCAATTCCTTTTGAAAGATTATTTACAAACTCTTTGGCTTGTGAAACTTCTAAAGCTTGATTCATCACTTCTTCTTGATAAGGTTTTGACATACAAATATTTTCTTTAATTGTTCCAGAAATTAAAGAAGTATTTTGAAGAACATAACTAATATGTTTTCTAAGGGTTGCAAGTTTATAATCTTGAATTCTTTTACCCGCAATCCAGATTTCTCCACTTCTTGTATCATAGTTTCTACCAACCAAAGAAACAAGCGTCGACTTACCAGCACCTGTTCCTCCAATAATTCCTACAGTTTCACCTTTTTTAATAGTAAAAGATAAGTCATGAAGTACATCTTTTTGTAAGTAACCAAAATTGACATTTTTAAATTCTATCATATTTTCAATAGGTGTAAGTGTTTCATAAACACCATGATCTTCCACTTTTGGTTTTGTTTCTAATACTTCAAAAACCCTTTGATAACTTGCGGTAGCTTTATTATAAATTGATAAAACATTTGCAAAGACAATCAAGGCCTGTAAGATACTATTCATATAGTTAACTAAAGCAATAACTTCCCCTTGAGAAAGACTTCCTACATTTACTTGAAAACCACTCGCATAAATAATAATAATGATTGCAAAATTAACAATTAAATAAGTAAAAGGATTTAATAAAGCTTGGATTTTTCCTACTTTTACTTGTTCATCTTTTTGATTCTTTGTTTCTTTATTAAAACGGTTAACTTCATGATTTTGATTTGAAAAAGCACGAATAACACGTACACCTTTTAAGTTTTCTCGAGCAATCAAGGCAATTTTATCAAGTGATTTTTGAATGCGTGAGAAATAAGGCATCGAGATAATTGTAATCGAAAGCATCGATACAGCAAGAATGATGGCTCCTACAACAAAGATCATAGATAAAGAACCACTGATCATAAATGCCATAAAAAGCGAACCAATCATTAAAAAAGGTGCTCTTGATGTAAGACGAATTGTCATCGCCACCGCTAATTGAATTTGTACCACATCATTAATTAATCGTGTTACTAATGATGGTGCTGTGAGCATATCTAAATTAGCATCATCGTATGTATTAATTTGATGATACATATCCTTTCTTAATTGTGTCCCTACACTTTGTGATGTTAAAGACGCATACCATTGACAAACCAAGGCAAATAAATACCCAAATACTGCAAGTCCAATTAATACAAGACCACATTTTAAAATATAAGAGGTATCATTATTTCCAATTCCTTTATCAATGACAGAAGCCATAACAACAGGAACACATAATTCTAAAACAGCTTCAAAGATTTTAAAAATAAAACCTAGGGCTGCTGAAAATTTGTATTCTTTAATATATTTTAATAGTTTCACTTTATTCACCTCGAGGGTATTATATGATAAG
>JAUNWT010000033.1 GCA_030540195.1 Bacillota bacterium
GGTAAAAAATTAAAACTTAAAAAATGGCATGTTTTTATTACCGTGCTTATTGTTTTAATTATTGCTTTTCTACTTTATATCTTTGTTTTCTCTGGAAATAATAAAGGACCTGTTTATGGACAAAGATGTGTTAAATTATTATCAATGGATAAAAATACAATCACACAAGTTGAAAGTCAAATTGAGCAAGATGATCGTATTCAAGATCTTGCAGTAAAAGTAGATTGTCGTACAATTAAATTAACTTATCAACTTGTCGATAATGTTTCAACTGATGATGCAAAATCATTAGTTGAAAGTTCAGTTCATACATTTGATGATGCGATGGGTCAACAAAAGGATGATGGGGCTGCTTGGTCACAACTTTTAAATAAAGCCAATGGACGTCTTCAGTATGATTTAGAAATTATTGTTAAATCAAATGGCAATAGTGAATTCCCGTTATTTGGTACAAAACATGCAGGTGTTGATGATATTACCTACACAGGACAAAATGTTAAAGATCAAGATGCAGCAAATAAAGCGATTCAAAGACAAGCAGAAGTAGATGCTGCTAATGCTGCAAATGCACAATAAACGAGCTTAGCTCGTTTTTTTGGAGGAAAAAATGAAAAAAAATGATTATTTTATAGGAGAATGTGTCGATCAATCTCATGATGGAAAAGGAATTGTTAAATATGAAGGTTTTACTTATTTTGTAAATGGTATGATTACAGGAGAAGTGGGACAAATTAAATGTATTAAAATGTTAAAGAATTATGGGGTAGGACGCTTAATTGAATTACAAAAACCTTCATCTGAAAGAGTGAATCCTAAATGTCATATTTATCAAGGATGTGGTGGTTGTCATTTAATGCATTTATCAAGCATAGGACAACAAGAATTTAAAACAAAAAGAGTAAAGGATTGTATGGAAAGAATTGGACATCTAGAAGTTGATGTTCAACCTTGTTTGATGCAAGAAAATCCTTGGTATTATCGCAATAAAGTTCAAATGCCTTTAGGCTATGATAAAAACGGTCAATTAGTGACAGGTTTTTATAAACAAAGAACTAATGATATTATTGCTTGTGATGAATGTCTTATTCAAAATAAAGAATCAAATGCAGTGATTCAAAGAGTGAAAGAACTCTTTGTACAATACGATATTAAACCTTATGATAAAACAACACATCAAGGAAATATTAAACATGTTCTTACTAAAAAAGGCTATCATAGTGAAGAATTTATGCTATGTTTCATCACTTATCAAAAAACAATTAAACATATTGATCAAATTGTTGAAACATTGATTAAAGAATTTCCCCATATTAAAACGATTATTCAAAATATCAATGAAAGACATGATAATGTTATTCTAGGTGATGAAGAAAAAATCCTTTATGGTCAAGGCTATATCTATGATACATTACTTGGTAATCAATATAAGATATCTTTAAAATCGTTTTATCAAATCAATCCAATTCAAGTAGAAGTCCTTTATCAAACAGCTATTGATCTAGCTCATTTAGATAAAGATTCTGTTGTTTTAGATGCTTATTGTGGAATCGGAACGATTACACTTTCACTTGCAAAACATGTTAAGAAAATCTATGGTGTTGAAGTTGTTCCTCAAGCTATCGAGGATGCTAAAAACAATGCCTTACTTAATAAAATAAATAATGCTGATTTTGTCTGTGATGATGCTGGAAAATATATGGTTGAGCTTGTTAAAAAGAATACCCATTTAGATGTTGTCTTTGTTGATCCACCACGAAAAGGATGTTCAGAAGAATTTTTAGAGCATTTATTACAGGCAAGTCCAAAAGAAATTATTTATATTTCATGTGATGTAGCTACTCAAGCTAGAGATGCTAAATATTTAAATGAACATGGTTATACAATTACCAATTGTCAACCCGTAGATATGTTCCCACATACCTTCCACATAGAAAATATTTTAAGATTTGAGAAATCCTAGTGATTTCTTTTTCTTATATCAAGTTATAACAAATAATTATTTGTCATATTATAAAGAGTGATTTACAATAAAAACAGGAGGAAAAAGGAAATGAAAGTATTATTAGTTAATGGGGGACCACATCCTAAAGGATGTACAAATCGTGCCTTAGAAGAAGTAGAAAAAGCATTAAAGGAAGAAGGAATAGAAACACTTATTTATCATATTCCAAATGTTCCTTTACAAGATTGTATTGCTTGTGGATCATGTGCTAAAACAGGTAAATGTGTTTTTGATGATTGTGTCAATGAATTTGCCTCAATGGCTAAAGATGCGGATGGCTTTATCTTCGGTACACCTGTCTATTATGCACATCCAACAGGTAAAATTCAAAGCTTTATGGATCGTGTTTTTTACAGTGCAAAATCCGCTTTTGTTCATAAACCAGCAGCTGTGATTTCTTCATCAAGAAGAGCAGGAAGTGTGACAAGTATGGATGTTTTAAATAAGCATTTAAGTATTTCTGAAATGCCTATTGTAACATCTATGTACTGGAATGAAGTGCATGGACATACACCAAGTGATGTTGAACAAGATGTAGAGGGATTAGATACTATGTATGCGTTAGGTAAAAATATGGCTTGGATGTTAAAATGTATTGAAGCAGGAAAAAAAGCAGGAATTGAAGTTCCTCAAAATAAAAAGAGAGCAACAAACTTTATTCGTTAAAATGAAAACACTTTATGTTTCTGATTTAGATGGGACGCTTTTAAATCGTCAACAACAAACATCAACTTATACTAACCAAACAATTAATAAGCTTGTTGATCAAGGAATGTTGTTTTCTTATGCAACTGCACGTTCTTATTATTCAGCTAAACCAGCAACGAAAGGATTAACAGCTAAAATTCCTGTGATTCTTTATAATGGGGCTTTTATTATTGATAATCAAAGCCAAGAGATTTTAGTATCTAATTTCTTTTCAAAAGAAGAAGTCAATGAATTATCTTGTTATTTTAATCAAAAAGACTTCTATCCAATTGTCTATGCTTTTAGAAATAAACAAGAAAAATTTAGTTACATTTCTAGTAAATCAACCAAACAACAACTTGATTTTATAAGTACACGCAATGACGAAAGAAAAAATCCGATTGAAAATAATCTCTATCAAGGAGATGTTTTCTATATTTCATGCATTGCTTCAAAAAAGCAACTAGAAAGTTTTTATTATGATTTAAAAAATCACTATCAATGTTTATTTTCTAAAGATATTTATAGTCAAGATTGGTGGCTTGAAATCTTACCGAAAAAAGCCACCAAAGCACATGCTATTTTACAATTAAAAGATAATTTAAAATGTGAGAAGGTCGTTGTTTTTGGTGATGGTTTAAATGATTTATTGATGTTTGAAATAGCAGATGAAAGCTATGCAGTAGAAAATGCCTGTAAAGAGCTTAAAGAAAAAGCAACAGGTGTTATTGGTTGTCACGATCAAGATGCGGTGGCACATTGGTTAGATGGAAATTATAAGGATTAGTATGAAAGATTTATATTATATTTTAATGTACAATAATTTAGGTAATGCCAAGGAATGCAAGACACTTATTAAACATGGGTTGATTCAAGTTAATGGTGTTGTTGAAACAAATTGTAAAAGAAAGATTCAAGAAGAGGATGTTCTTATTTATCAGGGAAAAATGTTAAAGAGTCAACCATTTCACTATATTATGCTCAATAAACCAAAAGGTTATCTTTGTGCCAATAAAGATGAAAAAGAAAAATGTGTTGTTGATTTAATTGATTATCCAGATTGTTTTTGTTTAGGAAGATTAGATCGTGATACGACAGGTCTTTTGATTCTTACCAATGATAAAAGTTTAAAGAAGCTGTTATTACCACAAAATCATGTAAAGAAAACGTATCTTGTTGAAACAAAAGAAAGACTTAAAAAGGAAGATCATGAAGCTTTTAAAAGGGGAATCATCATTGATCAAAAGATTCAATGTTTACCAGCAAAACTTGAAATTATAGATGATTTTCATGGCTATGTAGCAATAGAAGAAGGAAAATATCATCAAATTAAAAAGATGTTTTTATCCTTAAAGAATGAAGTTGTTTCTTTAAAAAGAATTTCTTTTGATGAAATTTATTTAGATGAATACTTATTAGAAGGTATGTCACGACCTTTAAATAAAGAAGAAAGAAATAAGCTCATAAAAAAAGCGGCTCAATATTGAGTCGCTTAAACTTTTTCTGTCGTTAGAATAACAATAACAGCACCGACAATCGATAAAATGACACCAGCAAGTAAAACATGTCCAACACCTAAAGCATCAAGCATAATTCCACCTGCGAAGTTTGCAAATACACCTGATAAAGTCATTGAAGTTGTAACAAGCGATTGTCCTTTAACACGATCAGCAACAGCGATTTTTTCATTAACATAATAAACAGATGCTGGAACAAATAAAGCATAGGCAAACATTTGACATACTTGGGCAAGATAAATCATAATCATGTTTGTCGCAAAATATGTAAGTGCATGTTTTACACAGAACATTAAGATTGAAAATTTAATAAGTGTTCCACAATTAATTTTTTCAGACATCTTTGTAAAGAAAGCCATTGTTGGAAGTTCCAACATTGCTGCAACGAAAACAGCATTTCCCATATCAGCACTTGTTCCACCAATATTAGTAATAATTTGAATAAAGAAGTTATTGATAATTGTATGAGCAAAATAGACAAGTACAAAACCAACTAAAAACAAAATAAATTTTTTATATTTCATACAGAACTTACCAAAAGAAAGTTGTTCTGTTTCTTCTTGTTTTGTATTTTCTTTGACAACTTCTTTTTCATAACCCTTTGGTAAAACAAACATCTTAACAACAACAAATAGTAAAGCTGTAAAAATAATATAGAATAGGGGTAAAATACCTGGTGAAAAACTTTCAACAACATGTCCTAAAACAAGAGAAGCAATGGCATAAGCCACAGAACCTAAGCCACGTGCAAGACCATAGTTGATTTCAATACCATGTTGTTCAAAAACAAAGGCAAGAGAATTCATAAGTGGCATAATTGATGACATGATTGAAAAAATAGTCACTACTAAAAATAAAACAAATAAAGCACTTCCTGGAATTAAATAAAGAATTGCGGATAAAGCAATGACTAATAAAACAATTGGTGCAATGATATTTCGCATTTCAATATTTTTATGATTGTCTGCAAAAGAAGCAAGCATTGGTTGTAATAAAACAGCAATAATACTTGAAAGGGCAAGAGCAATACCAATTTGTGAGTTTGTACATCCTTTATCTAATAAAAAGACGGAAGCATAACCCATCATAGAAGCAAAGGCAGCAAAGTAGAAAATTTGACTACCGGCATACTTCAAGTTTAAACTACGATTTTTTTCCATAAACATTTCCTTCCTTAAATAAAAATCATATTGTATGTTTAAATATGAATAACTTATCTTTATTCTATCATAAAAAGAATAATTGTAAGCGCTTTTTTATATTATGAAAAAAAGGAGAATATTTTGACTTGTTTAGAAAGAAACTTATAATAGAAGTGGTGATAAAAATGAAAGAAATAATAATGATAACTGGAGCAAGTTCGGGTATGGGAAGAGAATTTGCTATGCAAATTGAAAAAAAGTATCAAGTGGATGAAATATGGGTGATTGCTAGAAGAAAAGAAAGGCTAGAAAGTTTAAAGGAAAAATTACAAACAAAAGTAAGAGTTTTTGCTTTAGATTTAACGCAAAAAGAATCTTTTGAAATCATTCAAGAAGCTTTATTTCAAGAAAAGCCAAGAGTAAAAGTACTCATTAATTGTTCGGGTTATGGAAAGCTTGATCATTATGAAAATATGTCAGTTGAAGTTATTGAAAATATGATGAATTTAAATATGCTTGCAGTCGTTAAAATGGTCAATAGTGTTTTACCTTATATGCATAAAAAAAGTCATATTGTCAACCTTGCTTCATGTAGTGGTTATATGCCAATCCCTTATTTAAATATTTATGCTTCGACCAAAGCATTTGTCTTAAGTTATTCAAGAGCTTTAAATGAAGAATTAAAATATCGACAAATTCATGTTTTAGCCGTATGTCCTTATTGGGTTGAGACAGAGTTCTTTGATCGTGCAGTTGAAAAAGATAAAAAGCCTGTTGTGATTCGCTATGGAAAAGTATATAAAGCAAAGGATGTTATTAAAAAAGCGATTAAAGATATGGAAAGTTCTAAAGATGTTTCTTTATATGGAACCATCAATCAAATACAAATCTTAGGTATGAAGATATTACCACATCGTTTGGTTAAGAAAATTTGGATGGTTTATCAAGATTTAAATGGGACAAGAGAAATAAGATAAATTGTATTTAATTAAAAAAATCTTTAAAACTAGAGAATTTTTTATTAAAGTATGATAAGATACAAGTAATAATGAAGATGAAGAGGTATGTGTGATGAAAAAATTTATTAGAGAAAATATTGATCATCAACCAATTGTTGATAATGTTTTTAAGATTGTAAATCTAGCAAATGATGCAATTGCTAAAAAAGGAAAAGAAAATATTGTCAATGCGACAATTGGTTCATTATATGATGAAGATGGAAATTTAGTTGCATTAGATACCGTATTTAATACGTATAACAGTTTAGATAATAGAACAAAAGCAAAATACGCTTCTAGTTTTAGTGGAAATCCAAACTTTAGAAAACAAGTTTATAATTGGGTCGTACAAGACACAAAACTTGATTTATGTCATAGTGTTATTGGAACACCTGGAGGATCAGGAGCCGTAAGTTCAACGATTTTAAATGTGTTAGATGAAGGTCAAACTTTAATTATTCCTCATATTGCATGGGGTAACTATAAATCAATGGCAACCATTGCTAATTGTAAAGTACAAACATATCAAATGTTTGATGGGGATGCTTTCAATATTACAAGTTTTAAAGAAACTTGTCGTGAAGTAATGGCAAGACAAGGTAAAGTTTTAGCCGTTATCAATGATCCATGTCATAACCCAACAGGTTACTCTATGACAGTTGAAGAATGGAATCAAGTAATTGATTTTTGTAATGAATTATCAAATGAAGGACCTGTTATTATCTTAGATGATATTGCATATATTGATTATTCTTATAACTTAGAAAGATCAAGAGATTATATGAATGCTTTCAATCGTATGAATGATCAAGTGATGGTTGTTGTAGCGTTCTCTTGTTCTAAAACACTTACATCTTATGGTTTAAGATGTGGGGGAGCTGTTATTTTAGCGAGAAATCAAGAAGATGTTCGAGCACTTGAAATCTTAATGGAAAAACATGCAAGAGCTTCTTGGTCAAATATTCCTAATGCAGCAATGGAAAACTTTGTTAAAGTTACAACTGAACATAAAGATGAATTTAATGCAGAAAAAGGAAAATATGTTGATTTATTAAGAAAAAGATATGAAATCTTTACAAGTGAAGCAAAACAATGTGGTTTAGCTTATTATCCTTATAAAGAAGGTTTCTTTGTTACTTTAAAAGTAGAAGATGAAGATTTATTAACACGTTTCCATGAAACAATGCTTGCTCAAGATATTTATACAATTAAAGTAACTCAAGGTATTCGTGTTGCTTTATGTTCTTTATCGGTAGAAAAATGCCAAGGACTTGCCTTTAAAATGAAAGAAATTTTAGATAGTTTAAAATAATCGGGGAAACCGGTTATTTTTTATGGAAAGAAGAAAGTATTTATTTAAAGGCAGAGTTCAAGGTGTTGGTTTTCGTTTTCGTTGCTTTTCTATCGCAAATGAATTAAAATTAACGGGGTTTGTAAAAAATGAATATGATGGTTCGGTTTCTATGGAAGTTCAAGGAGAAGGAATGCAAATAGAAAGAATGATAGAAAAACTTTATCAACAACCATTTATTGAAATAGAACAAATCCATTATCATTTATTAAATATAAAAGAATATGAAAATTCTTTTGAAATACGATACTAAGGAGGAATTATGAAAACAATTGCTATTATTGCAACAGGTGGTACAATTGCTGGGACTGGAAAAAAAGGAAAAACGGCAGCATATCATGCAGGAGAAATTGATATTGATTCAATTATTGAAACAATTCCAGAAATCAATGAAGTAGCCCATATTAAAGAATATCAATTAATGAATATTGATAGTAATGAAATGACTCATGAAAAATGGTTGATTTTAAAAAATAATATCGAAGAAATCTTATCGGATGATACGATTGATGGGGCAGTAGTTACTCATGGAACAGATACATTAGATGAAACAGCCTACTTTTTAACTTTAACATTAAATACCCCTAAACCCGTTGTTTTAACAGGAGCGATGCGTCCAGCAACAGCAACGAGTGCAGATGGTCCATTTAACCTTTATCAAGCTATTTGTTTAGCTTGTCATGGAGAATCTTATAATCGAGGTGTTCTTGCATTATTTTCTAATACGATTTATTCAGGAAGAGATATTGAAAAAGTCAATAACTTTAAAATAGATGCTTTTGACCAAAGATCTTTAGGATGTTTAGGATATATGCAAGATCAAGAAGTGTATTTCTATACACAAACAAGCAAGATTCATACAGTAAAATCACGTTTTAATAAACGTATTGATTCTATTAAAAGTGTCGCGATTGCTTTTTATTACAGTGGAGCAAACGCTAAAATCTTATATGATCTTGCAAGTGGACATGAAGGTATTGTTATTGCGGGATCAGGAAGTGGAAATTATAGCCAAGCTTGGTTAAAAGCAATTGAAGAACTTTCTGAAAAAGGAACAATTTTTGTACGTTCTTCACGTATCTCACAAGGAATTGTTTTTGATGATGAAATCTTTGATCCACATCATTTATGTATTTCATCAAATACCTTATCGCCACAAAAAGCGAGAGTTTTATTAATGCTTGCTTTAACGCAAACACATGATCGAGATGAAATAAGAGAAATCTTTTTACAATACTAGAAGGAGAAATCCTTCTTTTTTTCTTTGTAAAATATGTTAGAATAATGTTAGTTAAGGCTAACTGGAGGAATTATATGAAAGTATATACATTTGGGGATAATACAAAACCGGTTATGATGTTATTTCCGGGAACTTGTTGTTATTGGAAAAATAATTTTGGTCATGTTATAGAAGGTTTGAAAGAATATTTTTATGTAGCTATTGTCAGTTATAGTGGTTTTGATGAAACAGAACAATCTACTTTTATTTCTGAATTAGATGAAACAAAAAAGATTGAACAGTATATTCAACAACATTTCAATGGAAGTATTTTTGGAGCTTATGGATGTTCGCTTGGAGGATCCTTTGTTTCTTTACTTGTAAGTAGAGAGAATATTCATATAGACCATGCTATTATTGGTTCAAGTGATATGGATCAAACATCTAAATTTATTGCTAAGTTGCAAACGGCTATCATTATGCCCATTATCTATCCATTAATTACTGGAAAAGGAAGTAAACTTGCTAAAAAATTTATTGCTAAAAGAATGAATAGCCAAGATGAAAATGCCGATTATCGAAAGAAATTCATGGAAATCATGGGAATAGGGAGTGGTGTTGACTTCTCTTTTATTTCTAAAGAATCTATGAAAAATCAATTTTATAGTGACTTATATACAAAAGTTGGGACACAAATCCAAGTACCTCATACGACCATTCATGTTTTTTATGCTAAAAAAATGGGTGAAAAGTATCGTGAACGTTATGAAAAATATTTCAAACAACCAGATATTATTGAATTTGATTTAAGACATGAAGAATTATTGTTAGATGCTTCACGATGGGTCAAAGAAATTTGTAAGGCTTGTCAAATTATTTGAGTTTATAATAAACTAAATATGTTGATTAAGAAAAAATAATCATGCTTAAGTATAAATATGTAATATAAAAAGGAGAAAGATTATGAAATTATATTACCCTGCTCTTTTCTTAAAAGAAGATGATGGAAGATACTCCGTTTCATTTTCTGATGTTCCAGAAGCAATAACATGTGGAAATGATTTTGAAAATGCTGTTGAAATGGCAAAAGAATGTTTAAAATTATGCATTAAAGGAAGAATGGAAGATAAGTAAGAGATTCCAAAGATTCATTTTGAAAATATTGATATAAAAGAAAATGAAACTGTTGTAAAGATTGAATTGGATTTAACTGGATTAAATGGCTGAAAAACTCATTGATAATTATTAAAAAAAGAGTAATGAATCAGTAAAACTGAATTATTACTCTTTTACGTATACAGCAAAGTTTTTATCCTCACAATAAAAATCACCGTAACCATCTTCATTAATAAGAACTCTTTGATAACCATTGAATACATTGACATAATAACAATGACGATATTCTTTACCAACATACATTGATTTTATACCACCGTTTGAATTTGTCATAATAATTGCTATTGATTCTGTTTCAGTATGTCTTGTCCAACCAATTAAATGAGGATGATCAAAATAATCAATTTGTTCACCATTATTATAATTTTTTCTTAAAAACATAAGTTGTTGAAGCATTTCTTTTTTAGAAGAAACATTTTCATAATCAATACCTTCTAAGTCACCATAGAAAACACAAGGATAACCTTCTTTTCTTAAAAGAGTTAAACAATAAGCATGTCCTTTAAACCAATCGGGAATGAAAGAAGCTAACGATTGACTTGGCTCCGTATCATGATTATCAACAAAGGTAACCGTATTTGAAGGATACATTGAAACAAGTGTTTGATCAAAAATATGAGAGAGATCATAATTTTCATTATGACTTGCATCATAAAAATGATAGTGAAGAGGTACATCAAATAAAGACATTTCAAAATTGACCTCTTTTAAATAGTTTTCTAAATGATACACATCTCCATGCCAATACTCGCCAACTGTAAACATCGCTTCATTAAAATCATGACGTATTTTTGGTAAAAGATTTTTATAAAAAGAAGCAGGAATATGTTTAACAGCATCAAGACGTAAACCGTTGATTTTGGTTAAATTTAAATACCAATGAAGCCATGAAGTGACTTCTTGAACCGTTTCTTCATTATCAAAATCTAAATCTGCACCCATTAAATAATCATAATTGCCATTTTCATCATCAACTTCTTGATCCCAGCTTTTTTGATCAAAAAGGAAAATGGTATTACGATGGGTCTTTTCATCATAATCAATGCCATCAAAATGATACCAATGCCAAATAAAATCAGAATACTTTTTATTTCTACCAGGAAAAGTAAAAAGGGTATAAACTTCAATTTGTTCATCACCAGAAACAATTTCATTAGTATTTTGACGATTGACTTCTTTTGCATTAACGATTTCAGTACCGTCAGCTCCCATCTTATGATTTAAGACAATATCGCCATAAACATCGATACCTGCTTTTTGAAAAGCTTGAATACAATCTAAATAGTCCTCTTTTGTTCCATATTTTGTTTCAATACTTCCTTTTTGATTAAATTCTCCTAAATCATAAAGATCATAAACACCATAACCATTATCATTGATACCACCAACGCCTTTATAAGCCGGTGGTAACCAAATAGCTGAAAACCCCATTTTTTTATAAGATTCTACTTTTTCTTTAAGTTGTTTCCATAGTTTTTCTTCAGGTTTTATATACCAATGAAATCCTTGT
This sequence comes from Bacillota bacterium, assembly GCA_030540195.1. Taxonomy (GTDB): domain Bacteria; phylum Bacillota_I; class Bacilli_A; order Erysipelotrichales; family Coprobacillaceae; genus Faecalibacillus. The sequence goes on from JAUNWT010000033.1 coordinate 11,603, forward strand.
AATAAAACACCGTTTTCCATTTTTTTCACCTCATTGAAACTATTATACATCATTTTATTTCATTTTCCTAAAAGATGCGGTAAAATAAAGGCAATTAGGGGGATTATATATATGTATGAATTAATATCAAACTTAATTCTTTATGGGAATTTACCAGAGGATGAAATTTTAGTACAACTTGCTAAATTGTTATCAGATGATGAAAAATCAAATCATGAACTTCGTCAAGAAATTTATGGTCAAATAAAAAGATTATTAGAACTTGCAACTCAATATGGATTTAATGATAATTTATGGCATAATTATTTAACTTATTTATTAATGACAAATGAAAATCCATTTAGTATGACTTGTGAAAAACAAGGAGCAAGAGAAGGAACAGTTAATCATTTTGCTTTAAATGATTTTAAAGTATTTTATGATCTTTTCCATTATGACTTTAGTAGTATTGAAAAAGAATTAAATATTGATTGTTTTTCAACACTTTCTGATTATAAAGCTTTATCTAAACCAGAATTGATGTACAACAAGAATGTTTCATTAAAAGTTCAAGAACTTTCTAAAAAATTAGAAGAAACAAAAAATGAACAAGAATTCTTTGATGTTGTAACACAATTCTATAAAGATTATGGAGTGGGTATGTTTGGTTTAAACAAAGCCTTTAGAATTGCGACAAGTCATGAAAATTATGTGGAATTAAAACCAATTAATAATATGGATGAAGTTGTTTTAGATGATTTAGTTGGTTATGAAATTCAAAAGAAAAAGTTATTAGATAATACAGTAGCTTTTGTTGAGGGAAGAAAAGCAAATAATGTTTTACTTTATGGGGATAGTGGAACAGGAAAATCTACAAGTATTAAAGCGATTGTAAATGAATTTTATGATCAAGGTTTAAGAATGATTGAAATCTATAAACATCAGTTTAAAGATTTATCGAATATTATTGCTATGATTAAAAATAGAAATTATCGTTTTATTATTTATATGGATGATTTATCATTTGAAGAATTTGAAATCGAATATAAATTCTTAAAAGCTGTAATTGAAGGTGGAGTTGAAACGAAACCTGAAAATATTCTTATTTATGCAACAAGTAATAGAAGACATCTTATTAAAGAAAACTGGTCTGATCGTAATGATGTTGTTCAAGAAAATGGAATGCATCAATCAGACACAATGGAAGAAAAACTTTCTTTAGTTAATCGTTTTGGAGTTAAAATCAATTATTCTAAACCAATGAAAAAAGAATTTAATCACATTGTTTTAGAATTAGCACATAAAAATAATATAGAAATGGATGAAAAAGAACTTCTCTTAGAAGCAAATAAATGGGAACTTTCTCATGGTGGAACATCAGGAAGAACGGCGCAACAATTTATTAATTACCTTTTAGGATTGGAGAGATAAAAATGGATGCAATTGAAGCACTTACAACAAGAAGAAGCTGTCGTAGTTTTAAACAAGAACAAATTAAAGAGGAAGAATTACAAACAATTTTAACTTGTGGTTTAAATGCCCCTAGTGGTAAGAATAAACAATCAAGCAAAATTGTAGTTGTTCAAAATCAAGAAGAAATCAAAGAACTTTCAAAACTTAATGCGATTATTTTTGGAAAGGATGTGGATCCTTTTTATGGAGCACCAACAGTATGTTTTATCTTTGTTCCAAAAGATGAAAGTAATGGGATAAAAGACGGTTCTTTAGTAATTGGAGCGATGCAAACAGGGGCTTATGCTTTAAATATTGGTTCTTGTTGGATCAATCGTTGTAAAGAAATGTTTGAATTAGAAAAAGGGCAAGAATATCTTCAAAAATGGCATTTAGAAGACTATGTTGGTGTTGGATGTTGTATTTTAGGATATGTTGAAAAAGCTTTACCAGAAAAGAAAATTTTAGAAGATCGAATTATTCGAGGATAGGAGAGAAAATATGGATAACAAAACTTATGAATATGTTGAAGATCGTTCAATGACGATTCAACAATACATTAACAATATTTTTAAATGGATGATCATTGGTGTTTTGACAACCTTTGTAACAGCTTTTGCTTTAGAAAAATCATCATTTATTTATTATGCAGGAATGCTTCCTTTCATTTTAATTATTTTTCAATTTGCAGTTGTTATTGGTTTATCAAGACGTTTAATGAAAATGAAACCCATCACTGCCAAAGTTCTTTATATGACTTATTCAGTTATTACGGGTGTGACATTTTCTTATGTGGTTGCAAGCTATACTTCATTTAGTGTTGCTCTTGCCTTTTTAGTAGCAGCTATCTATTTTGGTGTTCTAGTTGTACTAGGAACAGTGATTAAAATGGATTTAACAAGAATTGGTACAATTTGTCTAGCAGGATTATTTGTTTATATTATTTTTTCAGTAATTGTGATGATTTTTCATTTAGGTGTTGGAACACTTATTATGCCACTTATTTCACTTGCATTATTTGCGGGAATTACAGCATATGATATGCAAAAATCATTACAACTTTATAATTATGCTTCATCTAATCCAGAAATGTTAGAAAAATTAAGTATATATGGAGCATTTAATCTTTATTTAGACTTTGTTAATATCTTCTTAGATATTCTTCAATTATTAGGAGATAATAAATAATCAGAAGAGCGAAAGCTCTTTTTTTAAACACAAAATCGATTATAATATCTCTTACACACGAGGAGGGACTATGAAAAAATTAATTGGGAGTAAAGGATTTTATAAAATGGTTCTTGCAATTTGTATACCCATTGTCATACAAAATGGTTTTACAAATCTTGCAAGTTTATTAGATAATATTATGATTGGTCAATTAGGAACACTTTCTATGTCAGGGGTTTCCATTACGAATCAATTATTGCAGGTGTTTAATGTCACGATTTTTGGAGCAATGTCAGGTCCAGGAATCTTTATGGCACAGTTTTATGGAAAGAAAAATAAAGAAGGGGTTGAAAATTGTTTTAGGATCAAATTGATTGTAGGAATTATAATTACACTTCTAGCTATCTTTTTGTTCTATACATTTGGACAACAATTGATTTCTTTATACTTAAATGATAATCCGCAAGATAGTTTAAAAACATTAAATTATGGGATTGATTATTTAAAAATTATGCTTATAGGATTAATTCCATTTGTGATTACACAAGTTTATTCATCATCGCTTAGAGAAACAGGAAATACGGTTTTACCAATGATTGCCAGTGTGGTTGCCGTTATTGTCAATTTCTGTATTAATTATATTTTGATTTTTGGACGTTTTGGATTTCCACAATTAGGTGTTTCAGGAGCAGCAATCGGAACGGTTGTTTCTCGTGTGATTGAAATGAGTATTAATATTATAGGAGGTTATCGAAATCTTTATTTAAAAGATGCCATTAAGATGAAGAAAGTTCCTTTTGATACGACTAAAGAAATGTTGAAAAGAGGATTACCGCTTTTGTGTAATGAAATCTTATGGTCTATTTCTATTGCTTTGATTTCTCAAAGCTATTCCACAAGAGGACTTGTTGCTGTTGCAGCAATTAATATTACCACAACCGTTACTAATTTCTTTATGATTGTTTGTTATGCAATGGGAAATTCTATTTCAATTGTTGTTGGACAACAACTTGGGGCAGGTGAAATTGAAAGAGCGAAAGATTATGATTTAAAAATGCTTTTTATGAACTTTATGATGTGTTTCATGCTAGGTATTGTTTTATTTAATGTTTCTATTTACATTCCACAAATTTATAATACATCTGTAGAAGTCAAGAATCTGGCAACTTCTTTACTTAAAGTTGCGGCATGTATGCTACCTGTTATTTCTGTTTATTATAGTAGTTATTTTACTATGCGCGCAGGGGGAAAAACGTTCTTGACGTTCTTATTTGATAGTGGTTATACATTTGTCTTTACTTTTATGGCGTCTTTATTACTAACAAGACTTACAAGTCTACCAATTCTTACAATTTACATACTTGTTCAATGCGTTGATATTCCTAAAGCAACATTAGGGCTTATTCTTGTAAGAAAGGGAATATGGGTCAATAATATTGTTAATGAATTATAGTATATCTTATTGAAAATAAACAATAATAGAGCTAGTAGTTACGTTATTGTTTTTTGTGGCTAAATATGATATATTTTTATCAATAGATAGACCATGCTTTAGTTGGACATAAATCGGAGAACCAGAGCCTTAGTTGGAAACTCTAAATCGGAGAACCAGAGCCTTAGTTGGGAAGCATTTGAATGACAGAGATTGCAACTTGAGCATCTCTGTTTTGCTTTTTAGGAGGTAATTATGAAATTGTATCATGTAAAAAAACATTATATAGATTATTTAAGTAAAATAGATCAACATATTATTATTTCAGATAATATTAAAGGTTTTCCTTTGAGAATCAACGGGTTATGTTATTTTATACCAATAAGTTTATCTAAACAAGATGATTATCAAGAAAGAAAATCAGCACCAACTATTTTTAGAATGTATGATTTTCAAAAAGAAATATTTTATGGTAAATGTTTATTTTCTAATATGTTTTGTGTTCCTTATAAAGAATTAAAAGAAATTTATTTAAAAAATCAAGAAATAAAAGAAACACTTCGATTTATTGATGAAAACAAACAAAGAATACAACAAGCAGCTTTAAGACTTTATAAACAAAAAATAAAGAAATATCAACAAAATTATTTGCAATATACAGTTGATTTTGAATTGATTGAAAAAGCAGCAATAGAATGGGAAATAAAAAAATATGGAAAACATTATAATAGATTTCCAGATGAACATTTCTTCCTCGTAAATCCTCAAAGTGATGGAAAAACAGAATACGATTTAATGAATAAAAATAAACGTATAGCACGAATTAGTTATGATAATAGAAATTATCGTATTGTTGATATAAAAGAAGTATACAATGAATCCTATGCGCCACTGGAATGTTTTAAAAATGGAAAGATTCATGTAGGTGAAATGAATGCTTGGTTTAAAGGACGGGGGATTCCTTCATGGCGAGATGGATTAGATGATTTTTTAGATAATTTAGGTATTGATAATAAAGATGTATTACTTAATAAAGCTTATGGGCTTTCATTAACAGATCAATATTGGATGAATCCTGTTGAACAGACACTTGAATGGAAAAATATTAATTTTTTTAATCATGCTTTCAATAGTGATGGCTATATAGAAGCCGTATTTGAAAATAAAATAGTGGATCAAAATGATATTGATTTTTATTCACCGAACAATACATCAGATGGAATGCTAAAAAAGGCGTGGATTGTTGGAGAAGATAAAAAGCGGTATTTATTAAAAGGTTCTTTTAAAAGTAAAGAATTAGAGCCGTTTAATGAAGTCCTTGCAGGTTTTATTTGCAAGGCGATACATTTAGATTACACAAAATATACAATAGATCTTATAAATAAAATGCCTCTGTCTAAATGTGAATGTTTTATTACCAAAGATACAGAACTTATTTCAGCTTATGCTCTTTTAAAAAAAGAAAATGTTGATTTTCAAGATAATAGTTTAAATCTCTATAAAAAATATATTGCCTTATTAGAAAATAACGGGATTAAAGATGCAAAAACGAGTGTAGAGAAAATGTTTATATTAGATTATTTGATTGTTAATCAAGATAGACATTTAGGAAATTTTGGAATTATTAGAGATGTTGAAACATTAAAATGGTTGAAAATTGCTCCTAATTTCGATAGTGGACAGGCAATGTATTCGCAAAAAGAAATATATGAAATGAATTTTGAAAATACAACAGGATGCTTTTTCAATGATAAAAATATGGATTTTGACAAAATGTTGGATATTGTTTGTAGTCAAGAATGTATGAATGATATTGATTTTATTGCTTTGGAAAAAGTACCGGATTTGTGGGGAAAAGAGTTATTAAAGTATCAAAAAGTAACAATGTTTACAGATGAAAAAATCAGTGTTTTGATTAATGGTCTTAAAATAAGAATAAATAAATTAAAAAAGAAAACAAAAAAAGCTTAATTTCAATTTTGTAAAATTAAGCTTTTTTATATAAATAATAATTATCTTTTAACAATACGATAATAAGCTTTAGAAGTCATTAAATAAATAATTGTATAAATAACAATGAGACCTAAAATACATGCTCCTGTTGAAAAAAGATAAACATTTTTATTACATTGTAATAATCCATTTAAAATACGTAGGATCAAAGGATAAGCAAAGGCTAAATGAATGATGGCTACAATCAATGGAACAAAGAAGAAAATCAAGACTTGGAATTGAATCGTTTGTTTGACTTCTTTTTGTGACATACCCACATTTTGTAAGATTTCAAATTTATTTTGATCTTCAAATCCTTCAGAAATTTGTTTGTTGTAAATAATAACAATAGCTGCCGCTAAGAACATAATGGATAAGAAAATACCAATAAATAATAATGATCCATAAATTTCATAAATTGCTTTTTCATCTTCAATACTATTTTGTGTTCTTAAAAAGTAATTTTCCCCTAAAGAATTACTATAATCTTTATCAAATATTTTATTAATTGTTTCTTTTACGACTTTATTACTTGCATTAAATCCAATGAAATAAGTTTGATTCTTTAAATGAAATTGTTTTAAAGTATTTTTTGGTAGAATAATTGTTAAGTTATTTGGTGCATAACAATGATTTGTTTGTACTTGACGATTTTTAATTTGATCTTTAATTGTAAAAGGAACACCTTGTAAAGTAATCGTACGATAATCATAGTTTTCATAACTGTATAAAAGAGCTTCACTACTATCTAAAGATACATTTTGATGAAGATGATGATTATAATCTTCTAAAGAAACAATATTGACACAAGCTAAATTGTTATAATCATAGGTATTAAGTTTTACTTGATTCTTTTTTAACTGAGCAGTGTAACTATAAACAGGCAAAGAATAAAGAGTATTGTATTTTTTACCTTTTAAGGCTTCTTTTACATCATGATAGAGTCGATCAGGATGAACACTATTACTAACAACAATATTACCATCCATATAACATTGACGATCAACACTGTCTTGAATACCGTTATATAAACAAATTGTTGAAGAAAGAGTGACTAAAACACAGGTACATAAAATACAAATATTAGCAAGACCAACGGCATTTTGTTTCATACGATATAAAAGACCGGAAATTGATGTAAAGTGTGTTGGTTGATAATAAAAGTTTCTTCTTGATTTTAAGAATTTTAATAAAGCAATACTTCCTGCTGTAAATAAACAATACGTACCAATCATTACTAAAATAACAGCGACAAAGAATAAAACCATGGCTTGCATAGGATCGGTAATAGATAAGGCAATGTAATATCCTGCAGCTAAGGCAATAATTCCTAAAACTGTTAAAAAGACTTTTGTTTTAGGTTCTTTTTCACCAATATTTTGTCCTTTTAAAAGTTCAATGGGATTACTTCTAACAACAACAGAAATATTATAAATAAGTGATAAAAAGAAAATAATACTGAAAATAATAATGGTTTTTACAAAAGCATCTAAAGAAAAAATAAGTGAGAAATGAATACTTCTATGAATGATTCTTAAAATAATGACAGATGTAATTTGCGAAAGCAGTATCCCAATAACAATACCACTTACAAGAGAAATGAGGGCAATAATGATGGTTTCTAATAACATCATTGAACGTACATTTCTTTTTTCCATTCCTAATATATGATAAAGACTAATTTCTTTTTTTCGATTCTTTATCACAAAACTATTAGTATAAAGTAAGAAAATCAAAGAGAATAGGGCAATCACATAGCCTCCTAGATTTAAAAATAAAGTAACTGAATCATGACCCTTTAAAGTAGGACTGCTTCCAACGGTTTTAATAATGAAATAAAGGGCGATAGAAAAAATAGTAGAAATAAAATAAGAACTATAAAGCTTTTTATTCTTTTTGATATTTCCTAAAGCCAATTTTAAATAAAATTTCATCTTATTGACCTCCCGAAAGAAGCATTGTTAGAGTATCGCTAATGGCTTGATACATTTCTTGATTGGACATATCTCCTTTATAAAGTTGATGGAAGATTTGTCCATCTTTAATAAATAAGACACGACTGGCATAACTTGCTGCTTTACTACTGTGAGTAACCATTAAAATAGTTTGTCCACTTTGATGAATTTGATCAAAGATCGATAAAAGTTGATCGGTTGATTTAGAATCAAGAGCGCCTGTTGGTTCATCGGCTAAAATGATTTTAGGATGTGTAATTAGTGCTCTTGCAACAGCAACTCTTTGTTTTTGACCACCTGATATTTCATAGGGATATTTTTCTAATAAGTGGTCAATGCCTAATGGTTTTGCGAGTTTTTCTAGCTTTGGTTTCATTAAAGCATAAGGTTCTTTTGATAAAACAAGAGGTAAATAGATATTATCAGCAACATTGAAAGTATCTAATAAGTTAAAATCTTGAAAAACAAAGCCAAGATTATCTCGTCTAAAAGCTGAAATATGTTTGTCAGAGATCTTTGTAAGATCTTTTCCATCTAATAGAACCTCTCCACTTGTTGGTTTATCTAATGAAGCAAGAATATTTAAGAGTGTTGTTTTTCCACTTCCAGATTCACCCATAATGGCAATATATTCTCCTTCTTCAACATCAAAAGAAACATCTTTTAAAGCTTCTACCTTTTGACTTGAAAAACGAGTTGAATAAATTTTTTGTAAATGTTTAACGTTTAATAATGACATTTTTGTGTCCTCCTTTTTACACTCTTATTGTATTCTCCTTCTAAAATATGACCTATCGATTTATCTTACAAGTAAGTAAAATAATCTTACAATTTTGTAAGATTATTCAATAAATATTTCTTTTTTACTAAAATCAAGGCAAACAGTTGTTCCTTGTCCAACTTTTGATTCAATAGAAATCAGATGACCTAATTGATCGAAAATATTCTTACATAAATAAAGACCTAAACCACTGGCTTTTTTATCATTTCTTCCTTGAAAACCCGTAAATCCTTTTTCAAAAACACGTGGCAGATCACTTTCTTTAATACCAATACCACTATCTTGAATATAAAGCTTTTCACCTTCATTATAAAAAGTAATACTTCCTTCTTTTGTATATTTTAAAGCATTGGAAAGAACTTGTTCAATGACAAAACTACTCCATTTTTCATCTGTTAAGATTTGTAGATCTTTAATTTGATAATCTACTTTTAAATTCTTTTGAAAGAAGAAAAGGGATTGTTTTTTGATTTCTTGACTAACAAGATGATCTAAAGAAACTTTTTGAAAAGAAAAATCATGATGAATATGTTCTAAACGTACATATTGTAAAGCCATATTGACGTATTGTTCTATTTTTAAAAGTTCAACAAGCATCTTTTCATCTGGATAGTCATTTTGAATAATGAGTTTTAATCCAGCAATAGGTGTTTTGATTTGATGGACCCATTTAGTATAATAATCCATCATATTATTGTATTTTTGTTGATTTTCTTGTTTGAGTTGAAACATCTTTTTTTGTAATCTTTGAAGCATTTCTTGATATGTTTTTTCTTCAAGATAGCTTTCTTGAGGTAAATTATCAAGAAATTCAGGATTGTCTTTTAAATAAAGTAAATATTGATGATGTTGTTTGTATTTTCGATAATCAAGTAAAAAATACAGAAGGATGATAAAAAGATAGAGACTTAACATATAAATAATTAAATCTGTAAGTGTCTGACAAATAATAAAAACGACAATCGTACAGAAGATAAACAAGAAATAAAGAAGGTAGATGGAATATGTTTTCTTTAGATAGTCTTTAAACACAATAAATAACCTAAACCTTTCTTGGTATGAATAAAATCATGTAAACCAATATCTTCTAATTTCTTTCTTAAACGATTCATATTAACACTTAAAGTATTATCATCAATAAATTGATGATCATCCCATAAATGATTCATCAAATCAACACGGGAAACAATAACTTCCGCATGTTCAAATAAATATTCTAAGATTTTTAATTCGTTTTTAGTTAAAATAAGTTCCTTTTGTTGATAAGTGAGTTTTCCAGTTAAAATATCCAAATGGACATCTTGATAGGTTAATAAATGAAAATCTTTGGAAAAACTATAAGTTCTTCTAAGCAAGGCTTGTAACTTTGCTTGTACAACTTGTAAATCAAAGGGTTTATTAATAAAATCATCACCACCCATGTTCATCGCTAAAACAATATTCATATTTTCATTAGCGGATGAAATAAAAACAATAGGGACTTGTGATATTTTTCGAATTTCTTGACACCAATAATAACCATCAAAAAAAGGAAGATGAATATCTAATAAAACAAGGTCAGGTTGAAATTCTAAAAATGCATCTAAAACATGTTCAAAATCTTCTACATATTGAACATCATAATGATATTTTTCAAAATGTTTTTGTAAGCCTTTTGCGATAATCAAATCATCTTCAACAATTAATAATTTATACATAAAATCACCTTCTTTTAATATTATATAGAAAATCATGCAATTCGTCATCTTACAATTACGTAAGATATGTTATAATGAAAAGCGATTGGGGGATATAATAATGATTTTTGAATATGATGAAAATAATTTAGACAAATTTGAAAACTTTAAAGGTGGCGAAAAATACATTGAAGCAAAGATGTATTTTGATGGCTTGAACCGTTTTATGATTGGACATATTCCAACGGGTGGAAGTGTTGGAGAACATGTTCATGAAACAAACAGTGAAGTGATTTATGTTATTTCTGGTAATGGTTATGTTATCTATGATGGACAAAGAGAAGAACTTCATAAAGGAAGCGTTCATTATTGTCCAAAAGGTCATAAACATACAATGGTTAATGACCATGAAGAGGATCTTGTTTATTTTGCAGTCGTACCTGAACAATAATTCTTGATTTTTTATCAAGAATTTTTATTTTTTGATAGAAAAGAATGTATAATAAAGACGAGGTGAGGATGATGGATTCTTTTTTAAAAGAGATTGATACAGAACTTTTAAAAAGGTGGCTGTTAAATCAAAATGAAGATGATTGGGATGTTAAGGAAGTCAATGATAATATTATCATTGAAACAAAATATGGTCTAGGATCCATTAATTTTTATCCTGATTGTATGATTGAATTGGATGTTGAAAATAAAATCACAAAAGAAAAAGTTTTCTTTATTCATTTTCAAATGAATAATTTTCATCATGCTTTAGGTTTACTTTATGACATGCGTCTTTGTTTACAAACTTTGACAACTTCTAAAAAAACAAAAGTACTTCTTTCTTGCACGAGTGGACTTACTACAGGTTTCTTTGCGGAAAAGTTGAATGAAGGTGTACAACTTTTAAATAAAGATTTTGAATTTAATGCCGTTTCTTATGGGAACCTTTATGAAGCTGCAAAAGATTATGATGTTATTTTACTAGCGCCACAAGTTTCTTTTCGTTTATCAGAAGTGGAAGGCGTTTTAAAAAATAAACGTGTTTATGCCTTGTCACCGGCATTATTTGGTAAATATGATGTAGGAAATACGATTACTTTTTTAGAAGATGAACTTTATAAAGAAAAAGAAGTTCAAAGTCAACAAGAAAATCCATTACCTATTAAGCAAATGTTGAAAGCCCATCAACAAGTTCTAGCGATTGCTTTTATCCAATTAGATCAAAAAGTGAGGCTTGTAAGCCGTCTTTATGATGAAAATGATATGATTTTAGAAGATTTTGAAGTTTATAAAAATACCATTTCAGTAGATGATATTGTTGATTTAATTAATACGATTTTATATGAGTATCCTAATATAGAACTCATTAGTCTTTCACTACCTGGGGTTGTTTATAATGGCGTAGTGACTTTAAAGAAATATGGCTTGAATGAATGTCATTTACAAGCTTTTCTTGAAGAAAAATATACTCAAAAGATTGTCATTAATAATGATGTCAATACAATTGTGATGGGATATTTTGCTTCACAAGATGACTATGAATCTGTTTCTTTCCTTTATCAAGCACGAATTGGTGGTACTGGTGGGGTTGGACATATTCACCGAGGGCATTTAATTAAGGGAAGACATAATATTGCGGGTGAAATTCAATATTTACCGATTTCTTTTAGTGAGAATTATCAAGAAATCAAAAAGACTCCAGAAGGAGCTCTTGAGTGGACAACGAAGTATTGTTTAGGAATTACGTCGATGGTAGCACCGGAAGCAATTATTATTTATAATCGGTTGATTTCTAAAAGTGATGATGTAAAAAAAGAAATGGAGAAATATATGCCAAAGAGTTATATTCCTGATTTAATTAAGATTGAAAGTTTAAAGGAATATATGTTGATTGGATGTATTTTATTAGGATTAAAAGAAATGTAAGAGGTATCTTTGAAAAAAGATATCTTTTTTTACATTTATTTTTGACAACTGTCTTGTCAGATGTAAACAAAAGGAGTATACTCTCCTCAAGAAAAGGGAGAAGTTATATGGATAATATAGAAAAAATTAAAAAGTTAAAAGAAGAAAAAAATGCGATTATTTTAGCACATTATTATGTTGATGAAGAAGTGCAAAAGATTGCTGATTATATCGGAGATTCATTTTATCTTGCAAAAGTAGCAAGTCAAACAGAAGCAGATCGTATTGTTTTTGCAGGTGTTGAATTTATGGGAGAAAGTGCCAAAATCTTAAATCCAAATAAAAAGGTTTTAATGCCAGATGCTTTCGCAGATTGTCCAATGGCACATATGATTACAATTAAAGAAATTAAAGAAATGAGAGAAAAATATGATGATTTAGCTGTGGTTTGTTATATCAACTCAACAGCTGAAATCAAACAATATGCGGATGTCTGTGTGACATCTTCAAATGCGGTAAAAATCGTAAAAGCATTACCACAAAAGAATATTTTCTTTATACCAGATCAAAACTTAGGAGATTTTGTAAGAAGACAAGTTCCTGAAAAAAATGTGATGACAAATTATGGACATTGTCCTCGACATACCAATATTACTTTGGATAAATTGAATGAAGCAAAACAAAAATATCCAGAAGCAAAAATTGCAGTGCATCCAGAATGTAAAAGAGAAATCGTAGAAGCAGCTGATTTTGTGGGAAGCACTTCTGCAATTATTGACTATGTTGTTCAAACAGATGCGAAAGATTTTATTATTGGAACAGTGGATGGTGTTTTTGCGAAAATCAAAGAATTAGCACCAAATAAAAATTTACACACTATTATGGATGTACAAGTATGTCCAAATATGAAAAAAGTGACATTAGAAAAGATTGTTGATGTTTTAGAAAATGATTCAAATGAAGTTATTTTAAATGATGATTTTATGCAAAAAGCATTAAGTCCTCTTAAAAAAATGTTAGAACTTGCAAAGTAGGAGTAGAATATGAAAACAGATGTATTAATAGTTGGTAGTGGATGTTCAGCTCTTTATATGGCTTTACACTTACCAGAAAATTTAAATATTTTAATGGTTACTAAAAAAGAAGCAGAACTTAGTGATTCATTTCTAGCACAAGGTGGTATTTGTATGCTTAGAAATGAAGATGATTATGAAAGTTATTTTGAAGATACCATGAAAGCAGGACATTATGAAAATGATGTTTATTCTGTTGAATTAATGATTAAATCATC